>CALERQ010000022.1 GCA_937907305.1 uncultured Clostridia bacterium
ATGCGGAGGAAGCCTCGGCACTGGGACTGGCGCTGGCGGCTGACCCGACGGCGGTCACCATCCAAACCGAGGGATTTACCTGCACCGGAGAAAAAGCCGCGCCGGATGTGGAAACGGCGATTCAGCTGGCATGGACGGAATGCGAGGGATATGATATGTCGGATGCTGCCTATGACGCTACGGCAGGGTTGTGGCGGATTCATATGACCGGAGAGGGCAAAGAAGCCGTGGTATGGATAAATACTGATGGTATAACGCATGAAATTATATACAAATCGGAGGACATGTGCGGCTATTCCCGTATTGAGCGATAGTACAAAATGCAATATAGAAATAAAATATACAAATATATTGCCGGTGAAAAGGAGGAGCGGACATGAAGAAAACGGCGACGATCTCGGCGGTTTTAGCGGTTGTGGGATTTATGGCGGTGTATGTGGCACTGTGCTACCTGGTGCCGGGCTGGCGGCTGAAGCTGCACGCCACGGCCTGGGTGTACTTTGCGGCGAGCCTGCAGCACATGGCGTTGCTGAAGGGCGTCTTTGCCATGGCGGCGGGGCTGGTACTGGCGACAATCCCGTTCCTGGGGATGCTGCGTGAGCCGCTGCCGGAGGAATAAAACCGAAAAAGCAGGAGGGCAGCCCCGGCGGAGGGGGCTGCCCTTTTGGTTTTGCGGGGGCGGTGCAGGGGGAGAGACGGCCGCAGGCCGCCCGCCCGGAGGGCGGGCCAGCGAACGAAGTTCGCTGCGATGGCGGAGCCATCGGGCCTGCGGCCGTAAGCTGCGCCTTGCAGGGGGTAAAAAAGAAGAGCAGCCCCCGCAGGGACTGCCGTTTGGCTGTATTGGGGTGTGGGGAAAGTCATGGGATAGGCACCTTCCCTTTGGGGGAGGTGAGGACGGCCTTGAGGGCTTCGAAGGTGCATTCCGGCAGGTGGATGGCGTGGGAGGCATCGGGCAGGAGGGCCTCCGGGCGGTGGGCATCGCTGCAGGTGAGAATATGGTATTTTTCGGGGTAGGAGGTATTCCTGCCGCCGATGAAAAACTTTTCCGGGTCGGCGATCTCGACGGTATGGAAGCCGAGATAATCCGGGACTTCGCCCAAAGTGGCAAGGACGCTCATGCTGTCGCGGTCGATATGGGCGGGATAGCAAAAGCCACCGTACCGGGCGGCCAGAGCGGGGGCGTCGTCGATAGAGAGGGAGGTGGCGTTGGAGAGAAGCTTTTCCAGGCGGCCGTGCTCGTTATCCTCGGCATCCATGAGGAGCTGTGCGCCAAAGATCTCTTCCCGGTTTTTAATGGGAGGCAGAGCGGCATAGATCTCCTCGCCGACGGCTTCGGCCGCTTCCGCGGTGGGGAAGAGGCAGACCATATGCAGCTCCTCAGCACAGGTGAGTTCGATGCCGGGGATGACCAGCAGGCCAGGGGCCAATGCGGCGGCAGCCTGCTGTACGGCCCGGACATTGCCGGCGGTATTGTGGTCGCAGACGGCGATGATATCCGGGCCGGCCAATGCCGAAAGCCCCGCCACGGTGGCAGGGGTCATGTCGTTCTCTCCGCAGGAGGAAAGGCAGGTATGGATGTGCAGATCGTAGTAGAAGGGGGTGAGTTCCGCGGCGGCCATCTCCTTATCTTTGTAATGGGTATGGGGCAGGGGAACGCGGCGCAGCCGGGCCGGCCGAAGGCCGGCCGCCCGCGGGGCGAAGCCCCCGCGGGTACCCCGGCGCCCCCTACCGGGGGCGCCGGGGGCGGCTGCGCCGCGAATGTTTACCTTGTGCGGAGTGCGGTGTGGGCGCGGGTGGCCGCCTCAAAGCTGGGCAGGTCAGTCGCGGCGATGGCAATGCCTTCGGCTTTGGCACGGGCCAGCATGGTGTCATCGGGGCGGATGCCCTCGGTGAGGACGACACAGGCCACATCGGCCATGAGGGCGGCGACAATGGTGTTCTGATTTGCCATGACGGTGAACCAAATCCCATCGGTGGGGGCGCGGCCCATCACCATACTGAGAAGGTCGCAGCAATATACACCGCCGGTTACTTCCCGCTCGGGGCAGCACAGCAGGGGAAAGCCGCAGGCGCGGCAAAGCTCATTCGCTGTCATGTTCAATATCCTCCATGGGGGTGCGGTGGGCGGAAAGCCCCGCCAGAGACTGAGCCAACTGCTCCAGCTTTTCCTTAAGCAGGTAGATACAGTCATCCTCGGTACGGTATCCGCGGACAATGTCCTCGGCGAGTGCGTGGCAGGTGGGGGAGCCGCAGCTGCCGCAGTCAAGGCCGGGGAATTTACGCTCGTAGCTTTGCATCTTGGCGAAGAGCAACAGCGACTGGGAGGGATCGCCGCCCAGGGACATAACATTCATCGGCTCTATCTTTTTATTAAAATAGACATCCTCCGGCAGCCATTCCGGGGTGGGCCACTGGGTGACTACCGGCGGCAGGTCGCGGGCCAGTCGCTTGATGCGGGCAGCCGCGGCGTAGGGATTTTCCACATTCATTACGCCGCCTACGCAGCCGCCCGGGCAGGCGGAAAGCTCCACAAAATCCAGCCGGGTGAATTGTTCATCCTCGATGGCTTCCAGGATCTTTATAACATTTTCGATGCCATCGGCGGCGATGTAGCGGCGCTGGCCGCTGCCGATGGATTCACCGCTATTGGCGGCCCAGCTAAGACCGGTGCTGCCCATATGGGAAAGGTGCTCGAACTCGGGCAGCTCCATCTTTTTGATCTCCTGGACCAGCTGGGGGTACACCCGGCTGATGGCGATGGCGGCATCGATATTGCGGTTCTGATTGCCAAGCGGCACTTTAGCAGCCGTTACCTTGGCAGGGCAGGGGGTAATAAACGCGACACCGATCTCCTCCGGCTTGAGACCGGTTTTTTCCACGGCGGCGCGGCGGGCCAGCACAGCGGCCAGCTCCACCGGGGGCTGCAGGGGCAGCAGGTGCTCCAGAAGATCGGGGAAGCGGACCCGGATGAGCCGCAGCACGGCCGGGCAGGCCGAGGAGATAAGCGGCAGCGGGCCCTGATAATGGGACATGTATTCCTTGGTGGACTGGGAGATGAGCTCCGCGGCGGCGCCCACCTCGTAAACCTCATCGAAGCCGATGCGCCGCAATGCCAGAATGATGCGGCCGGTGTGATCCAGGTGCTTGACCTGGGCGAAGAGCACCGGCGCGGGCAGCGCTATTTTGTACTTGAAGCCATCCAGCGCCTCCATGGTATCGCTGATGGCCCGTTTGGCGTGGTGGGGGCAGATGCGGATGCATTCGCCGCAATCGATGCAGCGCTCGCCCAGGATGCGGGCCTTGCCATCCCGAACCCGGATGGCCTCGGTGGGGCAGCGCTTGACGCAGGTGATGCAGCCGTGGCACAGATCTTTATTGAGCGTAACGGAGTGAAAATAGGTCTGGTGTTCCATCTTTTCCTCGCTTAGTTTCTCCCGGCATCAGTGCAGATCCACCCGCAGGGTGATGGTGGTGCCGACCCCCAGGACGGTGTCGATCTGCATGCTGTCGGTGTATTTTTTCATATTGGGCAGGCCCATGCCCGCCCCGAAACCCTGCTCTCGGATGGCATCGCTGGCGGTGCTCCAGCCCTCCTGCATGGCTTTTTCCACATCGGGGATGCCGGGGCCCTGATCCCGCAGGACAATGGTGATACCGCGATCATCGATCTCGGCATCGATCTCGCCGCCATTGGCGTGGATGACCATATTGATCTCGCCCTCGTACATCGAGATGGCGACCCGGCGGATGGCGTCATTGGGGTAGCCCAGCTGGCGCAGAATACCCTTGAGGTGACCACTGGCCTCCCCGGCATGGACGAAATCATCGCCGGGGACGGTGTAATGATATTGCAGTGTCATGGCGGGCCCCTTTATACGCCGCGCAGGCCGGCGCTATACAGCAGGCCGCTGGCGGTGAACATGCCGCGCTGGGTGCTGAGGACGGCGATGCCTTTTTCCTGCGCCAGGGTGAGAACCTCCTCGGCGGGGGTTTTGCCCCGGACAAAGATGATGCAGCGCATATCCAGCATTTCCGCGGTGCGGATGACCTGCTGATTGAGCAGACCGGTGAGCAGCAGGGACTGGCTTTGGCCATAGGCCAGTACATCGCTCATCATATCGCTGGCAAAGGCGCTGGTGAATTCGTGGTCGTCCTGCGGCGCGCCGCACAGCAGGCGGCCCTCCAGCAGGGTGATGATCTCTTTCATTTTCATGGTGACTCAATCCTTTCGGCAAAAGCAGCGAAGGGGTTTCCCTTCTTCTTTTCCTATTATAACAGGCCGCGTGGGACGGCGCAACGGGGAGAAAGGGGCGGCGGGGAGGATTTTAGAAGAGTTTTTTGACGGACCGGTGCAGTTATCACAAGGTATTCACAGAATATTTGTGCCATTTGCCGAAGAAAAAATCTTGCCAACCCCCTAAAAACACGCTATCATATAGTCACTGTAAAATTTACCGTAAAAAATATGTATATACTTTTTCAGGAGGCAAATATGGTACTGGAGAAACTGATCGAACTGCTGTGTGAACAGCTTGATATTGAGGCGGACGAAGTGAACGAGAATACCGATATCGTCAATGACCTGGGTGCGGATTCGCTGGATGTAGTGGACCTGGTAATGACCCTGGAGGACGAGTTCGATATCGAGATCCCCGATGAGGATATCGAGAAGATCCACACCGTTGGCGAGCTGGCTCATTATCTGGAGGAGCACATCGACGGCTGAGAACGGCCAAAAGGCAAAAAGACGGCAGCCCCCTGACCAGTGGGCCGGCTGCCGCTTTGTTTTGCCGCAAAAAACTGTATTTTGGGGCTTGACTTTGCCCCGGGTGAATGGTATAGTAATATAGTCGCAGCGGATACGC
>CALERQ010000023.1 GCA_937907305.1 uncultured Clostridia bacterium
GACAGCTCCCCTTACACAGGGGAGCCTGTGGGGCGGTGCCACATCCCTTTACACAAGGGAGGCTTTGGGTTGGTGTGACGCCGACAGGCGAGAAGAAACATTGCCTTTTGCCGGCAACCCCTCAGTCAGCCATGCGGCTGACAGCTCCCCTTACACAGGGGAGCCTGTGGGGCGGTGCCACATCCCTCATGTTGGGGAGGCTTTGGGTTGGTGCGACGCCGATAGGCGAGGATAGGCGAGAGGAAACGAAGAAAATCCCCCGCCCTTTGCCGGACGGGGGAAAGAAGTTTTTTGCTACATGGCGATATTCCGGATGCCGGGGTGGCTATCCATAAAGGCGAGGATCTCCTCGAATTTGATCTCCCGGCTGAACTTGATGGTGAGGCCGTAATTGACGGTGCCATCGTTATTGTGGGTGATGTGGCTGCCGATGACCGAGACCTCCATCTTGCGGAGCTCGGCCAGGAAGGCATCCCGCAGCTCGGGGGTATCATTCATGGTGATATTGATATCCCGGGTGGCCAGGGCGTCGTTGCCGATATTGAACTTGTGCATGATGGTTTGCATCAAAATGATGATAACGGTGGTGGCGATGCCGATGGGGTACATCCCGGCGCCGATGGCCAGGCCGATGCCGGCGGTGGCCCAGATGCCGGCCGCGGGGGGAAGGCCCTTTAGGGTGCTGCCGTTGCGGTAGATGACGGCCAGGCCGATGAAGCTGATGCCGCTGACCACCTGCGCCGCGATCCGGGCGGGATCGGCGCCGCGGGCCCCGAAGAAGAAGGTATCGCCGACCGAGAGATCAGCAAAGGCGTATTTGGAAACGATCATGATGAGGGCGGAAGCGCAGCAGACCAGGCAGTGGGTACGGATGCCGGCTTCCTTCAGGCGCTTGGTGCGCTCCAGGCCGATGGCGCCGCCGCAAAGGGTGGCGACCAGTACGCGGATGAGGAAGGCGATTTGGTAACTCCACGGCATGGCCTCGTTCATGCGGGTGATGAGTTCTGTCATAATAGGACCTCCTTTGGGGGGAGAGTGAATATGGACAGCGGCCAATGGCCGCCCGGGAAATGCTATGCGTAAATGGTTTATTCTATATCATACCACAACTTAGTGAAATTTTCAACAATATTTGAAAAGCCGTGCGGCGAACCGGCACGGCTTGGGGATTTCTTTGTGGGAGATAGGGGATTTGCCAAACGCAGGGAGTGAGGCGGCCGCGCAGCGGGCGAGGGCTGCCCGGAGGGTCAGCCCGAGGGGGAAGCGGAGCGGCCGCCGAATGGGGGCTATTGCAGGCCCTCCAGTTCCCGCAGCCACAGGGCAGCGGAAGCATCGCTGGGCATTCGCCAGTCCCCGCGGGGGGAAAGAGTGACCGAGCCGACCTTGGGACCATCCGGCAGGCAGCTGCGCTTAAACTGCTGCTGGAAGAACCGGCGGAAGAAGGTGCGCAGCCACTTCAGGATGGTGGTACGGTCATAGCGGTCGGCAAAGGCCAGTTCAGCCAGATACAGGATCTTCCGGGGCGGGCAGCCGTAGCGGATAAAGTGATAGAGGAAGAAATCGTGCAGCTCGTAGGGGCCGACGAGATCCTCGGTTTTTTGGGCGATGGTGCCGTCCTCCTCGGCGGGAAGCAGCTCGGGGCTTACCGGGGTATCCAGGATATCATAGAGCACGGCGGCCAGCGCTTCATCACCGCAGGTATCGGCGGCGTGGCGCACCAGGTAGCGCACCAGGGTTTTGGGGATGGAGCCATTGACGCCGTACATGGACATATGGTCGCCATTGTAGGTGGCCCAGCCCAGGGCCAGCTCGGAGAGATCGCCGGTGCCGACCACGATGCCATTCTGCTGGTTGGCGATATCCATGAGCACCTGGGTGCGTTCCCGGGCCTGGGCGTTTTCGTAGGTCACATCGGTCACCGCCTCATCGTGGCCGATATCCCGGAAATGCTGGCGGACGGCCGCCGCGATGGAAACGGTGCGCAGGGTAACGCCCAGCTTTTCACACAGGATCTCGGCATTGGAGCGGGTACGGCTGGTGGTGCCGAAGCCCGGCATGGTGACAGCGACCATATCGGTGCGGGGGCGGCCCAGAAGATCCAACGCGCGAACCGCGACCAGCAGGGCCAGGGTGGAATCCAGCCCGCCGGAGATGCCCAGCACCGCGGTGGGACAGCCGATGTGCTCCAGACGGCGGCGCAGCCCCTCCGCCTGCATGGCCAGGATGGCTTCGCAGCGCTCCCGGCGCTCGGTGCTATCGGCCGGGACGAAGGGGTGAGGATCGATAAAGCGGGTGAGGGAGGTCTCGCTCACCGGCAGGGAGAACGGAATAACGGTGTAACCGGCTGTTTCGGCGGCGGGCCAGGTGGTGGTGCGGCGGCGCTCGGCGGCCAGGCGGTGCACATCCAGCTCGGTGACAGTCATCTCATTGGTGAATAGGGCGGTCTGGGCCAGCAGCCTGCCGTTTTCGGCAATGAGATTGTGCCCGGCAAAGACCATATCGGTGGTGGATTCGCCCCGGCCGGCATCGGCATAGAGGTAACCGGCCACCAGGCGGGCGCTCTGTCCGGTGACGAGGGAACGGCGGTATTCCGCCTTACCGATGGTCTCGTCGCTGGCGGAGCAATTGGCCAGGACGGTGGCCCCGGCGATGGCGTGGCGGGTGCTTGGGGGGGCAGCCACCCACAGGTCCTCACAGATCTCAACCGCCAATTTATATTCCGGCAGCTCGCGGCAGCAGAACAGCAGATCGGTGCCGAAGGGGACCGGCTGCCGCAGCAGGGAGATGGTGCGGGTCCCGGCGGGAGCGGGGGTGAACCAGCGGGCCTCGTAGAACTCGCCGTAGTTGGGCAGGTTGGTTTTGGGGATGACGCCGAGAAGCTGCCCCTGGTGCAGCACGGCGGCGCAGTTATACAGCTTGCCCTCCACCGAAAGGGGCAGGCCCACGACAGTGGTGAGGGGGAGCTCCGCGCTGACCGAAAGCAGCGTTTGCAACGCGGTGAGGGCACCCTGCTGCAGGGTGGGCTGGAGCAGCAGATCCCCGCAGGTATAGCCGGTCAGGCCCAGCTCCGGCAGGACGAGCAGATGCGCCCCGGCCGCGGCGGCCTGCTGCATCATCTCGGCGGCGTGTTCGGCGTTGCAGCGGCAATCCGCCACCCGCAAGGCGGGGCTGGCGGCGGCGACTTTGATAAATCCGTATTTCATGGCGATATTCGGCAGCGTAGGCTGCCGCCTCCTTGGCAGAGATTTGGATGGGGGAAGGGCGGCCCGCAGGGCCGCCGGGGCGAAGCCCCGGCGTGGGCGGCGAAGCCGCCCAAAACCGCCCGGAGGGCGGTTTGCCCTGCGGGCCGCGGCCTGCGGCAACCGCAGTCTTTATAGGGATATTATAGCATTTTTCCCCCGGATGTAAAGGCGGCAAGCCTTGACTTTTGCGGGGCGGGATAGTATAACTTTATCATATCAATCCCCCGCAAAGAAGGAATCCATATGCTGACCCTGAAAACTCTGCTGATCATCTGCCCGTTGGTCTTTTTGGCGGGCTTTGTGGATGCCATCGCCGGAGGCGGCGGGCTGATCTCGCTCCCCGCGTACCTGCTGGCCGGGCTGCCGCCCCACCAGGCCATTGCCACCAATAAAATGAGCTCTACCATCGGGACCTGCGCTTCTACGGCCCGGTACCTGAAAAACGGCTATGTGGACTGGCAGGCGGCCATTCCCTGCATGGTTATGGCCATCCTGGGCGCCAATTTTGGCGCGCGGCTCATTCTGCTTATTCCACAGCAGTATATCCAGTACCTGCTGCTGGGTACGCTGCCGGTCATTGCCTTTGTGGTACTAAAGCGTAAGCCCATTCAGCCGGGGGAGCAGCCGGAAAGCACTATGCCCCGCAGTAAACAGCTTATCCTGGCGGCGGTGTTTTCTCTCATCATCGGGCTGTATGATGGCCTGTACGGGCCGGGAACCGGCACCTTTTTGCTGATGCTGTATACCGGGCTGTGCAAAATGAGCCTGGAGCGGGCCAGCGGCACGGTGAAGCTGGTCAATCTCTCCTCCAATATCACCAGCTTTGTGCTGTTCCTCACCACGGGGCAGGTGCTGGTCGCGCTGGGACTCATCTCCGGCGGATTCTGCCTGCTGGGGCATGTTATCGGCTCCGGCATGATGATGAAAAACGGCAGCAAGATCGTGCGGCCGGTCATCATTACAGTGCTGGTGCTGCTGTTTATTAAGGTAATAAGCGATATGGTGGCGGGCTGACCGCCGGAAAGGACGATCATACTATGAGTAAGCTCCAATGGAAAGGCTCCACCCTGCTGGCCCCGGTGCCCGCTGCGCTGGTAAGCTGCGGCACGCTGGAAAAGCCCAACGCCCTGACCATCGCCTGGACGGGCATCACCTGCAGTGATCCCCCCATGACCTACATCTCGGTGCGGCCGGAACGGTATTCCTACGATATCATCAAGGAATCCGGGGAATTTGTCATCAACCTGACCAGCGGCGCCATGGCGCGCGCCACCGATTTCTGCGGGGTGCGCTCCGGGCGGGAGATGGATAAGCTGGCGGCCACCGGTTTAACCGTAGAGCCCGCCAGGGAGATAGCGGCGCCGGTCATTGCGCAGAGCCCGTTGGCGCTGGAGTGCCGGGTCAAGCAGATCATCCCGCTGGGCAGCCATGATATGTTCTTAGCGGAGATCGTGGCGGTGGATGTGGAGGAAAGACTGCTGGACGAGACCGGCAAGCTGCACCTGGAAAAGGCGGGGCTCATGGCCTATTCTCACGGGGAGTACTTTGCCATGGGTAAAAAGATCGGCTCCTTTGGCTACTCGGTGCGCAAAAAGCGCCCCAAGAACCCCGCCGGCAAAAAGAAATAATAAGCGGCTGCCGCTCCGGCTTTCGGGGCGGCGGTTCTGCTTTTTAGGGGCCCAGCAGGGGGCAAGCCGGTCCGGCGGGCTGCGGCGCCTTGGCGCCGCGAGGCCGCTGAGCCCGTCCGCAGGACGGGCTGCCCGCCGGGCCGGTACCCGCGGTTTGCAGCAGCTGGTGGGGATGCTGCCCTTTACCGATTGACTCCCTGCAAAAATGCTTTGCTTTGGCGGTAAAGTGTGCTATACTATACTGATAATGAAGAATTGCGCTCATTTGCGCAGGAGGTAAAAAATATGGAACGGAAAAAGTTTTATATCACCACGCCCATCTACTACCCTTCCGATAAGCTGCACATCGGCCACAGCTACTGCACCGTAGCTACCGACTGCATGGCCCGCTACAAGCGCCTGCAGGGCTGCGATGTTATGTTCCTCACCGGTGCTGATGAGCACGGCCAAAAGATAGAGGATAAGGCCAAGGCGGCCGGCGTGACCCCGCAGCAGTATGTGGATAAGATCGTGGAGGGTGAGGGCGGCTTTAAGTCGCTGTGGAAGCTGATGAATATCAGCTACGACCGCTTTATCCGTACCACCGATGACTACCATGTGGAGGCCATCCAGAAGATCTTCCGGGAGCTTTACGACCGTGGGGACATTTACAAGGGCACCTACAAGGGCAAATACTGCACCCCCTGCGAGAGCTTCTGGACCGAAAGCCAGCTGAAGGATGGCTGCTGCCCCGATTGCGGCCGCCCCGTGGTGGATGCCGAGGAGGAGGCTTACTTCTTCCGGCTTTCCAAATACGCCGACCGGCTGCTGAAGCTGTATGATGAGCACCCCGAGTTCCTCACCCCCGCCTCTCGTGTCAATGAGATGAAGGCCTTTATCAACCAGGGCCTGCAGGACCTGTGCGTTTCCCGCACCAGCTTTACCTGGGGTGTGCCGGTGGATTTTGACCCCAAGCATGTGGTGTATGTGTGGGTGGATGCCCTCTTTAACTACATGACCGCGCTGGGCTACAAGAATGATAAGTACCACGACGTGGAAAAATACTGGCCGGCCGATGTGCACTTTGTCGGCAAGGAGATCGTGCGGTTCCACTCCATCATCTGGCCTGCCATGCTCATGGCCATGGATCTGCCGCTGCCCAAGCGGGTATACGGCCACGGCTGGCTGCTGCTGGAAGGCGGCAAGATGAGCAAATCCAAGGGCAATGTGGTGGACCCCGTGGTACTGTGCCAGCGCTACGGCGTGGATGCCATCCGCTTCTTCCTGATGCGGAGCTTCCCCTTTGGCTCCGATGGCGTTTTCAGCAATGAGCTGCTCATCAGCACCATCAATACCGACCTGGCCAACGACCTGGGCAACCTGGTCAGCCGCACGGTGGCCATGGTGGAAAAATACTTTGGCGGCACCCTGCCCGCTGAGCGGGAATCTGCTCCCGCTGATGATGAGCTGATCGCCATTGGCAATGAGCTGCGGAACAACTACGAAAAGCAGATGGAGGCATTCGCTTTCCAGAACGGCCTGGCCGAGATTTTCAAGCTGGTTTCCCGCGCCAATAAATACATTGATGAAAACGCCCCCTGGGTGCTGGCCAAGGATGAGACCAAGCGCGCCCGCCTGGCGACCGTCATGTATAATCTGCTGGAAAGCATTCGCTTGGCGGGCATCCTGCTTAAGCCCTACATGCCGGAATCTGCCGAGAAGATCCTGGACCAGTGCGGCGCCGCTGAGAATGAGCGCACCTGGGAATCCGCTGCCGCCTTTGGCGGGCTGCACGCCGATGTAACGGTGCAGAAGGGCCCGGTGCTGTTCCCCCGCATTGATATGGAAAAGGAACTGGCCGAACTGGAAGCCGCCGCGGCCCCGAAGGAGGAGCAGAAGGTGGAAACCGCTCCCGCCAAGCCGCAGATCGCATTCCCCGATTTTGAAAAGGTGGAGCTGACTGTGTGCAAGGTGCTGGCCTGTGAAAAGGTGGAAAAGAGCGATAAGCTGCTGTGCTTCACCCTGAATGACGGCACCGGCAAGGACCGCCAGATCCTCTCCGGCATTGCCAAGTACTATAAGCCCGAGGAACTGGTGGGTAAGACGGTGGTGGCCTGTACCAACCTGGCTCCCCGCAAGATGATGGGCCGGGAATCCAACGGGATGCTCATTTCCGCCGAGCAGGGCGAAAGCCTGCATCTCCTGATGCTGGATGACGCCATCCCGCCGGCGCCAAGCTGTGCTGAGAAAGCCGCTCTGAAAGCAAGCTGAATTCTGGGGCCGGGACAACGGTGTTGCCGCCGGCCCCGTTTTGCCCCAAAGGAGAGGACCATGAACGGGATATTTGATTCCCACGCCCACTACGATGATGAACGGTTCGATGCCGACCGGAACGAACTGCTGGAACGAATCCACCGGGAGGGCGTGGAATATATAATGACCATAGGGGCCGACCTGCCCACGAGCTATGCCGCGCGTGAACTGGCGGAGCGGTATGACTTTGTGTACTTTGCTGCCGGCATCCACCCGGAGCAGGCAGGCGATGCCCCCGAAAACTATTTGGAAGAGCTGAAAGCCCTGGCCGCTCACCCCAAGTGCCGGGCCATCGGGGAGATCGGCCTGGACTATTACTGGGCGGAAAATCCGCCGAAGGAGCGCCAAATGGAGCTGTTCCGCCGGCAGGTGCTGCTGGCAAAGGAGCTGGGCTTGCCGGTCATCATCCACGATAGGGAAGCCCACGCCGATACGCTGGAGCTGCTGCGGGAACTGCGCCCGGCCGGGGTGCTGCACTGCTTTTCCGGCAGTGCGGAGATGGCCAAAGAGGTGGCGGCGCTGGGGATGTACCTGGGCTTCACCGGAGCCATTACCTTTAAGAATGCCCGCAAGGCCCCGCAGGCGGCCGCTGTTGTTCCCGCCGACCGGCTGCTGATAGAAACCGACTGCCCCTACATGGCACCGGAGCCCTACCGCGGCAAGCGCTGCGACAGCAGCATGCTGCCCCGGGTGGCGGAGCGCCTGGCGGAGATCCGCGGGGGGACCCCGGAGGAGATCACCGCAAGCACCTGCCGGAACGCCAAGCGGCTGTTTGGCATCGGCTAAGCGCATCCGCTGCCGCGGCAGCACCAAACAGAATTTGAGTAAAGCCGCAGGCCCCCGCCGCCCCGCCGCGGCGCCCCCTGCGGGGGCGCCGCTTCCCGCCCAGCGGGCGGGTGCCGGGCGCAGCCCGGCAGCGGGGCGGCGGGAGCCCGGCGGCTTGTAGAATTCAGGAGAAAGGAGGGAATCCCTTGCCCCCATTCCTGCAAAAGATCATCGATAAGAGCCCATTTTTGACCAAGGTGTATGAGATCCTGGATCTGTACGGCAGCAGGCGCATGGGCCGCAGCGCGGCGGCATTTGCCTACTACCTGATGCTCAGCTTTTTTCCGCTGCTTATCTGCGTGGCCAGCATCATCGGCCGTACCCGCATCGATACCGGCGAGCTGCTGGAGCTGCTCAGCGAGGTCATCCCTCCCCAGGTGACCGAAACGCTGGTCACCTTCTTCGGCTATATCCACGATAACTACTCCCAGGCCATGCTGTGGGCCGGTATCATTCTGCTGTTCACGGCGGCTTCCGGCGCCTTTGGTACCATTATGGCCACCATGGGGGATCTTTACGGCCAGCAGCGCTATCAGGGCCTGCTCCACACGGTGATGTGCTTCCTCTACTCGGCGGTATTTCTGGTCATCATCTACCTTTCGGTGGTGGTAGTGGCCACCGGCGATTGGTTCATCGACCTGCTGGACCAGTGGTTCCATGTGGGCGAGATCATCGCCAGCTGGACCTGGCTGCGCTTTATCCTGCTCACCGGCATCATTATGCTGCTGTTGCTGCTGCTGTACCGCAGCGTTACCCCCCACAACCGCCCCGCGCTGCCGGTTCTGCCGGGCGCCATCTTTGGCGGGCTGGCCATTTTGGCGGTCAGCATCCTTTTCTCCACCATGATCAGTGCCTCGGCGCGGTATACGCTGGTGTACGGGTCACTGGCCTCGCTTATTATTTTGATGCTCTGGCTGCATCTCATTGGGACCATCATCCTGCTGGGCGGCCTTGTCAATAAGATCTACTGGCAATACCACTGCAATAAAAACAAGTAGAAAATGAGGGATCATTACGAAAGCTGAAACCAACACCGCAACCTCTGCCGGCCGCACCATGATGCTCAGCATCATTCTGGTGGCCTTCTGCCTGCGCATCATCATTACCGGCGTAGGCCCCCTCCTCCCGGAGATCACCGAGAGCCTGGGTCTTACGGGCAGCGCTTCCGGGCTGCTTACCACCCTGCCGCTTATCGCCTTTGCCGTGGTCAGTCCGCTTACCGGCGGCATTGGCCGCCGCCTGGGGGAGGGCCGCACCATCCTTATCGGGCTGTGCCTTATCCTGCTGGGCACTGTGCTTAGGAGCACCGCGGGCATCCTTGGACTGTTCCTTGGTACCGCCATCGTGGGTATCGGCACTGCCATCGGCAATGTGCTGCTCCCCGCCGTGGTCAAGGCGGAGTATCCTACCCGGGTGGGGCAGGTCACAGCCTATTTCACCGTGGCTATGGTGGCGGCCGCCGCCATCGGTCTGGCACTCAATGTTCCCCTTTCCACTGCCGGCTTGGGCTGGAACGGCGCGCTGATGATCTGGGGCGTCGCGGTGGTTATTACCGGCTTCATATGGCGCAAAAATGTTTCCCTGCGGCTGGGGACTACCGGCCCGGCCGAAGTCGCATCCGACCAAAAGCCCATCTGGAAAAGCGGGTTGGCCTGGTGTGTCACCTTGTATTTCGGCATCAATTCCCTTATCTTTTATGCGGTCATCGGCTGGCTGCCCACCATTTTGCAGTCCTCCGGTATGGCCAGCCAAACCGCCGGGATGGTCACCTCCCTGTATCAAGTGGTCAGCCTGGCGCCCTCGCTGCTGGTGCCTACCCTGGCCGGCAAGCGCCGGGATCAGCGCGGTTGGCTGCTGCTGGGCTCCATCCTAAATATCATCGGCATCATCACTCTAATGGCCTCCTCCGCGGCCGCGGCGCAGGTCACCGCCACCATTATCCTGGGCCTCGCCAATGGCTGCGCCTTCAGTATGGGGCTGGCACTCATGGGCTTCCGCGCCAAAAACGCCGTGGATGCCGCCCGTCTTTCCGGCTTTGCGCAGTCGGTAGGCTATGCGCTGGCTGCTACCGGCCCGCTGGTGGTGGGTTGGCTGTACGATCTGACCCCCAACTGGAACATCGGTCTAGGGTATATCCTGTTTACCTGCGTGGTGGCCCTGCTGGCCGGACAGAAAGCCGGCCGGGATGAAACCATCTGAAAATCGCGCATGAGCATTTTGGCCGCCGGCTTTGCCGGCGGCCTTTCCACACCCCTGCGCCCTGGCAGCTCCACGCAGGGGGAAGGACAGAGGGCCCGTCGACCGGCCGCCTGCGGCGGCCGCCGCAAGCGCCGCTTGCGGATTTCGCACTTTGGGGCGAAATGCCGGCGGGCCCCAAAACTTCCCCCTTGCACCGGCTTTCCCCGTGTGCTATAGTATCCCCATCACAAAGAATACGACCCTGCAAAGGAGAGATCCATCATGTTTATCCGCCCCACTCGAATAGAAGATTTAGATGCCGCTATGGCCCTGTACGACCACGCCCGGCAGTATATGCGCCAAAACGGCAATGACCAGCAGTGGGGCGGTGGCTACCCCAGCCGGGAACTGGTGAGAGAGGATATCGCCAAAGGGCAGAGCTACCTCTGCTGCGATGATAACGGCACCCCGCTGGCGGTATTCTGCTTCACTGTGGGGGAGGAACCTACCTACCGCAAAATCTACCAGGGTGCCTGGCTGGATGAGGAACCCTACGGTGTCATCCACCGGCTGGGCGTGGGGGCACACCGGGGCGGTGTGTGCAGCTTTTGTCTGGCGTGGTGCTGGCAGCAGCACCCCAATCTCCGCGCCGATACCCACCGCATCAACCTGCCCATGCAGGGCTGCCTTGCCAAAAACGGCTTTCATCCGTGCGGTATCATCTACCTGGCGGATGGCAGCGAGCGGCTGGCCTACCATAAAACAAAAGAAAAATAATTGAGGAACTAACTGGGCTTCCGGAAAAACACATCGGCCGCATGGGCTGGCTGACCCAAAACAAATGAATACACAAAAACCTCCCCCGACCGGAAAGCCAGGGGAGGTTTTCTTTTATTCTGCGGGATCAGGCTTCGGCATCCTCCGGCAGGGGCAGCGGTGTGCCGCCGATGCGTTTATCCATCCACTGGAATACCACAAAGTACAGCACCACACTGACGATCAGTGCGATGATAACATCCAGGATGCTGTGCTGCTTGATGAACACCGTGGAGGCATTGATAAGCACCGTCAGGATAATGACACCGATCTTGGCCCAGCGTGGGGTGCAGCGGCAGCGGAACAGCCCAAAGACTGCGGCCATGCAGCCCAGTACATGCATGCTGGGGATGACATTGGTGTTGGTATCGGCATGGTACAGCCGCCCTACCAGCCAGGTAAAGAAGTTCGGATCGGTAAATTCGGCCGGGCGCAGGTTCTGCCCGTTGGGGAAAATCAGGCAGAATAAAAGCGTTCCGGTAAAGGCAATAATGATAAACCATCCGTACAGCCTAAAGCTGTGGTCATCATTGGAAAAAAGATAAATGGCTGTGGCGATAAGCAGAGGGTACCACAAGCAGTAGAAGATAACAAAGTACTCACAAAAGGGGATCAGATCATCCAGCGGCAGGTAGCTTACCCAGTAATCGCAGGTGGAGGGCACCAGCTGTTCCACAATGAAAAACAGCAGCAGATATACCGGGATATACAGCATATACCATGCGGAGGGCCGCTTGTGCAAAAAATCTTTCAGCTTTGTCATAGGGTATTGACCTCGGAAAAAGATAATTTGTGCCGGCATTTTGTGCCGGCGGATTTTTAACATCAATAGTATAGCGTTCCGCTTCCATAAAATCAAGATGCCGTGCCACACTCCGGGAGAAATGGTGTAAAATGTTCACAGTCCTGTAAAATATGACACTGCCGGTCCCTGCAGGGTACTGGTTCCGGCCGCAGGCCAGATCGCCCGAAGGGTGATCTCAGCGGGCAAAGCCCGCTGGCTCCGGCGCAGCCGGGGCGGCCTGCGGCCGCCCGCTCCACCAGCCCCTGCAAAAATCCCCCCAGCCATTTCGGACGGGTGAGGAGCTGCCCCTTTTTGCTTATACCGTGAGGACCTTGCCCGCGTGGGTCATGGTCTCCACAATGTCATACATGTTGCCGATGGTGCCGCACTGCAGCTTGTCGGTCAGCCCGTAGAAATTCAGGCAGGTGCCGCACACGATCAGCTTGACGCCCTTCGCTTCCAATACCTTCAGGTGCTCTATGGTCTGCTCGTTCTCGGTCACCAGCCGCACGCCGTTGTTCATAAAGCAGATGGCGGAGGGCAGATCGGGCTTTTCGCTCAGCGTGTAGAAGAACATCTTGATAAGGGAATGGCCCAGCTCCGGGTTGCCCTCGCCTATTACATCCCGCCCGGCAAATACCACATAGTCGCCCGCGGCGGGTACAGTGCAGTTCAGCAGCTCCTCAGGCATCTCCTGGGCCGGCGCGCCGGTGCGGTGCATGGTGATGGTATAGCAGCCGTTCTCCTCGGCGGTCTCGGCGGTAAAGCCCTGGCTTTCCGCCAGGCGGCTCAGGTTCTGTACGGCTATGGCGTTATCCACCGTGATGGAAAGCGCCTTGCAGCCGGTATCCATCTCTTTTTTGGCCATCATTACAGGCATGGGGCAGGCCTTGCCTTTCGCGTCAATATGATTTATCACAATACCTCCTATAAATGTGTTTTCAGAACGGTTATTCCGCCAATAGTATACCGCTGCGCTCCGCAAAATGCAAGTCGGTACCATCGTTTACGAAAATTTAACGGAAAAATCCCTTGCAAATCCAAATCTTTTCGATAGAATAGATACTATAACTTAAGGAAATCTTAATTTTTTCCGTTTTATTCCCATTCATCATCCACCCGAAAGCGAGGGATCCCCTTGATCCTCACCATACTCATCCTGCTGGGCATCGGCCTGGCGGTTTATACCTGTGTTCTCCACAGCATCGGCCCTATCCTCGGCATCCTGCTGGCCGTGGGCTATACACTGGGCTGCATTATTGTTTTTCTGCTGCTGGTGGCGCTGCTGTCGGTGTTCATCCGCATCGATCGCCCCGCCGACCGCCGTACCCGCTTCTACCACTGGCTCATGACCAACATCGTGCAGGTGGGCATGTTCTTGCTGCGGGTGCGGGTCAATGTCACCGGCCGGGAAAAAATCCCGCGCGATACCCGCTTTTTGCTGGTCAGCAACCACCGCACCATTTTCGATCCTGTCCTCACCATGGCGGAGCTTTCGGAATTCACCCTGGCCTTCATCTCCAAAAAGGAAAATTTCAAGATCCCCATTGTCAATAAGCTAATGCATATGTGCTTCTGCCTGCCGCTGGACCGCGAGGATAACCGCGCCGCTGTTAAGACCATTAACGAAGCGGTGGAGCTCCTGGATGAGAATGTCGTTTCCATGGGCATCTACCCGGAGGGCCAGACCAATAAAACCGAGGAGCCGCTGCTGCCCTTCCGCAATGGCGCTTTCAAGATCGCCCAAAAGGCCAAGGTCCCCATTGTGGTCTGTGTCATCGAAAATACCGAAAAGATCCTCAAAAACTTTCCCTGGCAGTCCACCACCGTCAATCTCAAGGTACTGGAGGTGCTGCCCTACGATAGCGAGCACCGCGGCACCAGGGATGTCAGCGAGCATGTGTGGCCGCTGATGTATCACGCCCTGGTGGATTGTTACCCCGGCAGCGGTACTCCGCACCAGTATGCGGAACAACCCGCCCCGGAGAAAACCGAATAGAACAATACCCCCCGGCCTGCACGACCGGGGGATATTTATTATATCGCTTCAGTCCTTGATCTCATCGATCAGCTCCTGCAGCTCCGCCTTGGGCCGGAAGCCCACTGTCCGTCCGGTCAGCGCGCCGTTTTTGCTGAAGATCAACGTTGGAATGCTGCTGACCCCAAACTGGGCCGCCAGCCCCGGCTCATCGTCCACATTCACCTTGCAGAACTTGATGGCCGGCTCCTCCGCCGCCAGCTCCTCAATGACCGGTGAGAGCATCCGGCAGGGGCCGCACCACGGCGCCCAAAAGTCAATGCATACCGGCCGGTCGGCGTTTACTACTTCCTGTTCAAAATTCTCCGCGTGCAGTTCAGTTATATTCATTGCCATATCATTTTTCATCCTTTCTCACCCGGTGTTCCGGTTGGCTATATTATACCACAACAGTATAGTTATAGCAAGGCTTCCGTCAAAAAATCTCCTTGTTGCAGGAATTTCAATGAGAAACTTTCATATTTTCTGCTTTTTTACCGTCTTTTTTATCAAAAAGCCCGCCAAGATGAATTTGTGATTTGGAAAAACTACAAAAAATGTGTCAAACCCGTTGACATTCCCGCTTTCATCCGCTACAATATGCAACATAATAAAAAGCAACGAAGGGAATTAGTAGTACAAGGATCCCCCAAAGAGAGCAGCCGGTTGGTGAGAGGCGCGGGTGTGGTTTTGTACGAAGCTCTCCCGGAGCCGCGCACCGAAAGGGAACCCCAGTAGGCTGTGCTGGGCGCCGCCCATTACAGCGGCAGGGTGTCCTTGGCACCCATAAGGCTGCCGCCTGTGAGGGCGGAGCGAAGTAAGGTGGTACCACGCAGGCGTTTTTCGCTTTCGTCCTTATGCCGTAGTGCAGGGGCGGGGGCGCTTTTTTATACCCTTTCCCGCACAGCATCCCTTGTAAAATTGTGTAGAGAAAGGAAGTACCGCAAATGATCGAAACCATCAGCAGTATCAATTCCACCGTCAATGGCATCGTGTGGGGCCTGCCCGCCACGGCGCTCATCTTTGGTGTCGGCCTGTATCTCAGCATCCGCACCGGTTTCCTCCAGTTCCGCAAGTTCGGCACTGTGTGGCAGAATACCGTCGGTAAGCTGTTCCATCGCTCCACCGAGGCCGGTCACGGCGCTGTTACCCCCTTCCAGGCGGTCTGCACCGCCTTGGCGGCCACCGTCGGCACCGGCAATATCGCCGGTGTGGCAGGCGCTATCGCCATCGGCGGCCCCGGCGCTGTCTTCTGGATGTGGATCTCCGCCCTGCTGGGCATGGTGACCAAGTACAGCGAAGTAACGCTGGCCGTCCACTACCGCCAGAAGAATAAGCACGGCGACTGGGTCGGCGGCCCCATGTATTATATCCAGAACGGCCTGGGCAAAAAGTGGAAATGGCTGGGCGTTCTGTTCGCCATCTTCGGCGTCTTTGCGGTGTTCGGCACCGGTAACGCCACCCAGGTCAATACCATCGTCGCTTCCATCGATACCGCCCTCATCAGCTTTGGCGTAGTGGAAGCCGGCGGCACCTCCACCCTCAATCTGATCCTCGGCATCGTCATCACCATCCTGGTTGGTCTTATCCTGCTGGGCGGCATCAAGCGTATCGGTCATGTGGCGGAGCGTCTGGTCCCCATTATGGCGCTGCTGTATGTGGTGCTGGGCCTTGGCGTTATCATCGTCCATATCGAAAACCTGCCCGCCGCTTTTTCCGCCATCGTTAAGGGCGCGTTCAATCCCACCGCGGTCACCGGCGGCGTTGTCGGCGCCATGTTTACCGCCGTGCAGAAGGGTGTTGCCCGCGGCATTTTCTCCAATGAAGCCGGTCTTGGTACTGCTTCCATCGCCCATGCCGGCGCTGAGGTAGACGACCCGGTACAGCAGGGCCTCTTCGGTGTTTTCGAGGTCTTTGTGGATACCATCATCATCTGCACCTTCACCGCTCTGGTCATCCTGTGCAGCGGCGTTCCCATCACCTTTGGCGCGGCGGCCGGCGCCGAGCTGACCATCAGCGGCTTTGTCAGCACCTACGGCAATTGGATCACCATTTTTACCGCCGTGGCTATGTGCTGCTTTGCCTTCACCACCATTCTGGGCTGGGGCCTGTATGGCGCCCGCTGCAGTGAGTACCTCTTCGGCGAAAAGGTCATCAAGCCCTTCATGGTCATCTATTCCCTGGTGGCGATTATTGGCGCTACCGTCAAGCTTGATCTCCTCTGGAGCATCGCCGAGACCTTCAATGGCATGATGGCCATTCCGAACCTCATTGCCGTGGCGCTGCTTTCTCCGGTCGTTCTCAAGCTCACCAAGGAATACTTCACCCGGCCCAAGGAAAGCCCCCTCTGCAAGTGACAGAGCAATGATTTGATATCCCGGATTTTCTCCTGCAAAAGGGCAGTGCTGCGGCGCTGCCCTTCTGTTTTGCATAAAAATTTCACGAGAATTTGTGCACCACACCAAAATTTCCCCAAATAGTTGACACCCCCTGCCCAAAAGTGGTAGTCTTTTCTTGCTGTTCATATCCCCATGGGGATATTTTTGTGTTTGCTTTTGGCAAACACAACCCCACCTGCGGGAAAAATAAAAAAGAGAAAGAGGTAAACAAAATGAAAAAATTTCTATGCCTGGCGCTGGCACTTCTCATGCTGGCCGTTATGCTGCCGGTGACGGCGATGGCCGTGGAGGGTGATGGTTCCCAGTCCAACCCCTATACGCTGGAGCAGTTCAACAAGATGACTCGCGATCAATACATCGCTGCCCAGAAACGGCTCGGCGGCACTATGTATGTCACCATTGGTGATTACAGCTATAATACTAACGGTGTTCTTGGCAATGGCAATAGAGATGATACAACGGGACAGATTGAAGACCGCAGCGTGCTGAATGGCTACAATTCCAATGGCTACCTTGGCGAGAAAAATGACGGCGCCAATGGCAAAAAAATAGTTTTTGTTGGCGACACCATTACCAGCGGTGTTACCGGCTATTCTTCTATTGATGGCATCAGCACCAGCACCAGCCTGCTGCTGGCTGTTCCTGCCTACACCCATGTCACTTTCCAGGGCATCACCTTCAAGAATGTTATCAGCATTGATTATCAGCTTTATACCAGTCCCTGGAGCCAGCTGGGCTGCGTGGATTTCGAGAGCTGCACCTTTGATGGGATTATCGTCGGTGCTATGGCTACTCAGAGCCTGATCTTCAACAACTGCACCTTCAATAACTACACCAATACCAGCTCTGCCAATAACTCCAACCCCACCTGGATCAGACCCGCCTAC
>CALERQ010000024.1 GCA_937907305.1 uncultured Clostridia bacterium
ATTACCCCAGGAAAGGGTCCGGATTTTTAGCCGGCCCCTAAGCAGGGCAGCTGCTTTCCCATAGCACTAAGTGTGAGTGGGACGCGAAAATGTTTCACGTGAAACATTTTCGCAAAAGGAAAAGCCCCCGGTGGGGGCTTTCAGGTGAGGGGTTTCTTTTTCATGAGGGCGGCGGTGCGAGGGTACTGGGGCGGGGTGGGGCGCTCCTTGCGGATGACGATGAGCACACGGGCATCCCCGCTGGGGAGGGCATAGCGATGGGCGGCCTCTACCCTGCCGCCTAATTTAGCGATGGCGCCCTGGGCCGCGGCAAGCTCCTCTTCACCGGCGGCGCCCTTCAGCGCCAGGAACAGGCCGCCGACCTTGACCAGAGGCAGGCAATATTCCGCCAGGGCATTCAAATTGGCGACTGCCCGGGCCGTGGCCACATCAAACTGCTCCCGGTAGGAACTATCCTGCCCGGCATCCTCGGCTCTGGCGTGGAGGGTCGCAGCCGGGACCTCCAGCCTCTGCGTAAGCTGCGCCAAAAAGGTGAGCCGCTTTTGCAGGCTATCCAGGAAGGTGACCCGGAGATCGGGGCGGGCCAGCGCCATGGGCAGCCCGGGGAAACCCGCGCCGCTGCCGACATCCACCAGGGAGGCCCCGGCGGGCAGCTGCACCATGGTGAGGGGCAGCAGGCTATCGGCAAAGTGCTTTTCCGCCACGCCCTCGTCATCGGTGATGGCGGTGAGGTTCATGCGCTGGTTCCATTCCTGCAGCTGGGCGCAGTACAGGGCAAAGCGGTCGTATTCCGCGGCGGCGGAGGGCAGGTTGATCTGCTGCATGAGCTGGGCAAAGGCGGCATTTGAAATCATAGAGAACTCCTTTTTTTGAGCGTAAAAAATGTTTCACGTGAAACAATTCCAATTTTGGGATGTTTTGATTTGACGCCCCCTCCCCTGGGGGAGGGGGTTGGGGGTGGGGGTGGGGGCGGGTCGCGGCGCGCGGGTGCGGGACTGCGATTTGTGCCGCCGAAGGCGGAAACTGTATGGCAGGAGCTACTGCTGCCGCAGCAGAATGACAAGCACGCTGATATCCGCCGGGGAGACGCCGCTGATGCGGCTGGCCTGGCCGATGCTGGCCGGGCGGATGCGCTGGAGCTTTTCGATGGCTTCCAAGCGCAGGCCACGGTGGGCGGTGTAGTCGAAGTCTTCAGGGATGGGCATTTCTTCCAGTCTGCGCATTTCCCGTACCTGGGCTTCCTGCTTTTTGAGGTAGCCTTCGTACTTGAGCTCGATCTCGGCCTGCTCGGCGGCATGGGGATGGATCGCGGGGCGGCCGGGATCGAAGGGGGCGAGGGCGGCATAGCTGACCTGCGGACGGCGAAGCAGCTCCGCGGCACGGACCGGCTGGGTAAGGGGGGTGCTGCCCACCGATTCGAGATAGGCATTGAGGGCAGGGGTGGGGGCGATAGAAAGTTTTTCCAGTCGTTTCTTCTCCTGCTCCTTTTGCTGCTGCTGGGTGAGGAACCGCTGCCAGCGCTCCTCGCTGATGAGACCAAGGGCATAGCCCTGCGGCAGCAGGCGGGCATCGGCATTATCCTGCCGGAGCAGCAGGCGGTACTCGCTGCGGCTGGTCATCATGCGGTAGGGGTCCATGCAGCCTTTGGTGACGAGGTCATCCACCAGGGTGCCGATATAGGAGGTGGAGCGATCGGTGAGGAAGGGCGGCTTGCCCTGTAATTTAAGGGCGGCATTGACCCCGGCCACAAAGCCCTGTACGGCAGCTTCCTCATAGCCGCTGGTGCCATTGAACTGGCCGGCGCCGTAAAGATGGGGCACCGCCTTAAACTCCAAAGTATTTTTGAGATCGGTGGGATCGATGCAATCGTATTCGATGGCGTAGGCGGTGCGCATAAGCTCCACCTGCTCCAGCCCGGGGATGGTACGGTAAAAGGCGGTTTGCACTTCCTCCGGAAGAGAACTGGACAGGCCGGAGAGGTACATCTCCCGGGTGTTCTCCCCCATCGGTTCCAGGAAGAACTGGTGGCGGGGCTTTTCCGCGAAGCGCATGACCTTATCCTCGATGCTGGGGCAGTAGCGGGGGCCGATGCCCTCGATGGCGCCGCCGTACAGGGGACTGCGGCCGATATTCTGCCGGATGACCTCGTGGGTCTTCTCATTGGTGTAGCCGATGTAGCAGGGCAATTTATTTTGCAGGGTGGCGGGATCGGTGGCGAAGGAGGCCGCGACCGGCGGCTCATCGCCGCGCTGCTCCTCCAGCTTGGTGAAATCGACACTATTGCCGTGGACACGGGCGGGGGTGCCGGTCTTAAACCGGCGGAGGGGGATGCCCAAGGCCCGCAGGCTATCGCTGAGGTGAGCGGCGGGGTGCATGCCGTCGGGCCCGCTTTCCTCGGAATACTCGCCGACGAAAATTTTGCCCTTGAGGAAGGTGCCGGTGGCCAGAATGACCGCCCGGACCGAATAGACCCCGCCCATCGCGGTGGTCACCGAAACGATCTCCCCTGCCCCATCGGTATCAATGGAGACGATCTCCGCCTGACGGACCGAGAGGTTGGGCTGGTTTTCCAGCGCGGCTTTCATATACATATGGTAGCACTTGCGGTCGCACTGCAGGCGCAGGCTGTGCACGGCGGGGCCCTTGCCGAGATTCAGCATCCGGCTTTGCAGCATGGTGGCATCGGCCGCTTTGGCCATCTCACCGCCCAGGGCATCCAGCTCCCGGACGAGGTGGCCCTTGGCGGTGCCGCCGATGCTGGGATTGCAGGGCATATTGCCGATGGCATCCAGCGAGATGGTGAAGATGATGGTGCAGCAGCCCAGACGGGCGGCGGCAAGGGCGGCTTCGATGCCGGCGTGGCCCGCGCCGATGACGGCGATATCGTAGGAGCCGGCGGGGTAGGGTTTCATCATGGGAGTACCTTCTTTGGAAAGAAATTTAATAGAAATGATTTTTGGGTGTCAAACAGTGATTTTTCTATAAAGAAAAGGTGCAAAAGAATTTTAGGTCAAATTGGTGGTCGCCTGGCGGCGGGGCGGAGCCTTTTACAAGGCTTAGCCAGTACGCCTCGCCGGCGGGGATAGTTTGTAGTCGCCTTCGGCGGCGCGTAGTTTTACAAAAGGTATTCATTTGTACGCCTG
>CALERQ010000025.1 GCA_937907305.1 uncultured Clostridia bacterium
AGGAAAGCCTGCCGTGACCGGCGGGCTTTTTTTATAAGAGGCTGTCCAAAGGGGAGAAAACACGGTCAATAAGGGTGAAGTACTTCAACCCAAACGAAAGGAGGCAGGAGCATGAAGGACGAGGAAATTCTGCGGCTGTACCGCGCGAGAAGCGAAGCGGCACTGACCGAGACCGAGCGGCAGTACGGCGCGCTGTGCGGCACCATCGCCCGAAATATCCTGCGGGACAGGCAGGACGTCGAAGAATGCGTGAATGATACGCTTCACCGCGCGTGGAACAGCATCCCGCCGGAGGAGCCAAGGAGCCTGGCGGCATACCTGGGACGCATTACCCGCAACCTGGCGCTGAACCGGCTGCAAAAGCAGAACCGGCAAAAACGCGGCGGCGGGGAGATGACGCTCATCTGGGAGGAGCTGGGCGAGATGTTGCCCGACCGGGAGACGCCGGAGCAGGGCTGGGAGCGCGCGGCGGTAAAAGCGACGCTGGAGCGCTTTCTGCGCGGGCGGACGGCGGAGGAACGGATTTTATTCCTGCGGCGGTACTGGTGGGCGGAGCCGGTAAAAACGGCGGCCGAACACTGCGGCATCACACCGCGGCGGGCCAGGAGCATACTGGAGCGGCTGCGGCGCGACCTGCGTAATGAGCTGGAAAAGGAGGAGATCACGCTATGAAGCGGGAGGAACTGTGGGAGCTGCTGGGGGAAATCCCGGCGGAGATGATAGAGGAAGCGAGTATCCCCCGGAAAGGGAACAAGGTACTGTGGCTGCGGCGGGTACTGCCGCTGGCGGCCGCCGTGGTGCTGCTGACCGCAACGGCGGTGGCGGCGGGGAAATACTTTGGCTGGCAGCAGGTGCTGGAGACAAAGCCGGAGGAGATAGCGGAGAGCACCGAGCCGCTGGGCGTGACGGTGAATGCCGAGGACATCACCTTTACGGGGACGGAGGCGCTGGCGGATGAACGGGTGCTGTACCTGCTGTGGGAGATGCGGGCGTCCGCGGCGATCTTTGATGAGAGAAGCACCGTGGATGGCCGGCTGGACTTTGGTGAGGCGAGCATTGATGTGAGCGGCGGATATGTTTTCTCGGCACAGCCCCCCAAGGAAAAGAGCAATATTCTGTGCGGCTACATGGTGGCGGACTGGAACGACGCCATGCGGGACAGCACCGCCCACCTGCGGGTGAGCGGGCTGGGACACCTGGAACGGACAGGGGACACCTTTATAGCAAAGGTGGATATGAAAGCGCTGTGTGACAGCGCTGTGCGTAAGGGGGCAGATCTTGACGAGTGGATCTCGGATTACCCGCAGATGATAAGTGACGGTGAGGGCAGCTATGAGGTGCGTAATACCGATGGTGAAGTGGTGCAAACCATTGATATGGCGTACTATGAAGACGGCAGACTGTATGTTTTTTCGCGCTATAGGGAGGATTGTCTTGAGCCGGAAAGCCCGCCCCATGGAGCTCTTTGCGACGGTGCGGGGGAGAGCGCGGATAATGTCGGCGGACATTATGGCTTTTATTATAGCTTGTACTATTATGATGTGGCGGAGGAGGAACTGCCGAACCTGCAATTTATCCAGCCGGGAAGATGGCAGCGGGTACCGGATTATGACGCCGAGTGGGAGGTCAGCTTTGATATCCCGCAGACGGTGGAGAGTGTGGAGCTGGAAAGCAAAATAAGCGGTCTGCAAATAGAGTGTTCGCCTGTTTCATTACAGATAAAGACAGAAAAGAAGACGGAAGACGCAGGTGTTTGTAAGATAATGCTTGATGATGGAAGTATTGTAGAATACAGAAGTGTTGATGTTATACAGGAAGGCAATTATTCTAACATTATACGAGTTTTTTCTAAATTCATAGATGTAAACAGTGTGAAATCTGTCGAGTACAATGGACAGATAGTATATCACAGGTAAACACCGAAAAAGTGTGGAGGTGAGACCCGTGCAGAATTAACCGGAAAGTATGTAAAGTAAACAACACAGAAAACGACAAAAAGGAGAATAAAAATGAAGAAAGTAATTGCTCTTATCATGGCTGCTCTTTTCTGCCTGACCTGTATTGCTTATGCAGATGATACCGCAAGGAGGCAACCTGCAATCGAAATTTACGACTTTGATGGAAACCGTGTAGAAAACCCCGATTGGGATAACCTGTGGCAGTATGGCGCAGTATTTGATGCCAATGGCAACAGAGTTCCGCAGACAAGGGGCGATTATGTAAATAGTGAAAAAACTCTTGAAACCGGATGTTATTGGCGGTCTTATCAGTATTATATAAGTGATGGGACCGTTATTAAGTATGGCGGCAGCTGTTCTCAATCTGGAATTTCGGTCATTGTTGAAAAAGCAGAAACGATTGGCGGGAACAGAGAGGCAAATTATGGAGACTTGAGCCAGAAGTTGACCGCCGGAGGGAAATACTGGCAGATTAGTTCGGCGAATATTTTCGTTCAAGGCAAAGAACTACGCTATGTTGATTTTATGTATGTGAACGATGCCCCAGGTACACTTACTTTTAAAGTCCACATTTCGACCTAAATAAAACACCCCCCGACCGTTTCGGTCGGGGGTAATTTTATGGTGACATGGGTTCAGCACTGACTCATCAGGCGGATGTAGAATTCCACTGCGCGGCCGATGACCTCGGTGCGGATGCGCTCGTTGTTGCCGTGGATGGTGCTGCGTTCCTCGGCGGTGAGATCCATGGCGGAGAAGCGGTAAACATGGTTGCTGACGGGCCCGTAATGGCGGCTGTCGCTGCACTGCACCATCAGGTATGGGGAGACAAGGGAGCCCTGCCAGGTGCCCGCCACGGCGGAAGCGACCTTATCCCACGCGGGGCAGTCGGTCTCGCTGATGGGGCTGGGGTTCATACCCTCGACGCAGCGGAGCTTGACGGCGTCATTGCCGATGACCCCACGGATATACTCCATGGCGCTCTCCATGGTATCGGCGGGATTAAGGCGCATATTGCTGACCATGCTGGCACTGGGCGGAATGACATTGCTGGCCTTGCTGCCCTGCATCTGGGTAAAGGCGACAGTGGTGCGCATCAGGGCATTCAGTTCGCCGCCCTGCTTTTTGCACAGGTTATCCAGAATACCGCCAAACAGCCACAGGTTGGCGAAGATCATACGGTAAAGGAAGGTGGAGTGGCGGCCGAGGGTATCGAACATCTTGGCCGCCGGGGCGGTGATGTGCATGGGGAAAGGATGATTTTCCACCTTGCAGCAGGCATCGGCCAGCACGCCCACCGGGGTGTGGGGCTTGGGGGCGGAGGCGTGACCGCCGGCGGAAGAAACGCTGTATTCCAGGTTCATCATGCCCTTTTCGGCAATGCCGATGAGGGCGCAGGGCTGTTTGACGCCGGGGAAGACATCTTCGACCACCGCGCCGCCTTCATCCACCACCAGCTGGATATTGATATGGTGCTCCTGGAACCAGTGGACGATATTGGTGGCGCCGGGGCCGTTGATCTCCTCCTGACCGGAGAAGGCGAAGTAAACATCCTGCTCCGGCTGGAAGCCCTGGGCAATAAGATGATCGGCGGCAGTCAGCACGCCGTTAAAGGTGACTTTGGTATCCAGGGCGCCGCGGCCCCACAGCACGCCGTCCTCGATGATGCCCTCGAACGGAGGCTTTTTCCAGTTTTCTTCCTCCACCGGGACGACATCAAAGTGGGCCATCATGACGGAAGCTTCGTCGTGGGCTTTGCCCGCCCAGTAGAACAGCAGGCCACGATCCGGCAGACGGGTGAGGGTGCATTTTTCAAAGACATGGGGGTACAGCTCCGGCAGCAGGGCGATGAGCTTTTCAAACTCGGCGGGGTTTTCCTTGGAAGCATCGGCGTAGCTGACGGTACGGCAGCGGATGAGCTGCTGAAGATTGGTTACGGCGGCCTCCCGGTCAAATTCGACGGGGGCGTAGGTTTTGGCGGCTTCGGCCTTGGGGCGGAACGCCGCGGTGCGCAGCAGCACTACAGCCAGCAGCAGGACGAGAACGGCCAATATGATATACAGAACGATCATGACAGAAAACCTCCTTGCAGTATTTTATGGGATCACAGGATCCCCTTTTTATACAGGATGCGGGCCACCCCCACAGTGAACAGCACGCTGACCGGCACCATGATGCCGACGGTGCTGGAATTGAGGGCCGGGACAAAGATGAACAGCACCAGCATCAGGCAGATGGGGGCGATGGAAAGCTTGGTGTTCTTCGAGATGAATACGACGCCCAGGCCGCCGAACAGGGCGGGCAGGATCTGCGCGAAGGCGGGGGCCAGGGCGGGGCTTTCCAGCACCGGGGTAAGCGGGATGATGAGAATGACGCCCAGAATGATGATAACGGTGGTAACGATGCTGGAAACGGCAATGGCTACGGTGGAGACAATCTCGCCTTCTTCACTATTGGCCTTGACATCAGCCTGCTCCAGGGCATTCAGGGCGCAGGGGAGCTTGAGATTGCTGATATTGCCGGTGACGAAGGAGAGGTAGCTGCCGCCTGCGCCCAGCATGGGCACATAGGTCAGCGTTTCGATAAATCCGACCGCCCAGTACATGGGGGCGGTGGCGATGAGGCCCATCAGGAGGCCCTTGCCATCGGCGGGGGCGTGGAAGATGATAGAGACGGCGGCGGGGAACATCAGCAGCAGAACCATCATCGAAAGGTTCCAGATGCGGCCGTAGTGGTGGACAGAATCCATATAGGTCATATTTGCTTTTTTCATGGTGTGATCCTCCTTTCCCTTAGGACAGCCAGCCGGTGATGGGAATGGCGGAGGCCATGCCGAGAATGAGACTCATCGGCAGGGCGTAATCGCCCACCCAGCGCCAGCCGGTCTTTTTCATGATAAGGCCGCACAGCGCCATAATGACGGCGGAAACGACCATGACGCATACCGGGATAAGACCGGAGGGATCGCCGTGGAAGATGGTGCCGAAATCGCAGAACACATAGCCGAGGAACGCGGCGATCATACCGATGAAAAGGGCGGAGGAGAGGATATCGCCCCAGCGCTTATCACGGTTTTCTATCTTGGTCATGCCGCCCTGCAGCTTTTTGCCGATGAGCGGCACCAGCCAGATGCCCAGCATAATGCTGATGGTCATGACCCAGGCGATGGTGACATACTGGGAAGCGGTAAGGGAGGAAACCTGTCCGAAGGTGAGGCCCATGGCGCTTTCGGCATTGGTGGCGGCGATGGTCTCGTAGGAGAGGGAGCCGACCACCGAAAGGCGCAGCCAGGGCAGCGGCAGGCCGAGGTCCTTGGAGAGGGTGATGACGCTGATGACGATGGCGACGGCCGGGGCGATGGTGAAAACACCGGCGGTGACCATGGTCTTGCGCAGCTTCTGCTGGTCCATGCCGATCTCCTTACTGCGGCGGACGGCCCGCACCAGGAAGAACACCGACTGCGCCAGCACGGCCAGGATGATAACACCGGCCAGTACGAACAAAATGGGGCTATTGACGGAAAAATTCACACATTGTCACTCCTTTGCAGAGATTTGACAGGGGCGTACCGGAGCGGGGGAGGGCTGCCCGGAGGAGCTGGCCCGACCGTAGCGGAGGGACGCCCCCTATAATGCAATATTTTAGCACATAAAAGGGCGAAAGGGAAGACAATGTTTACAGGAGATAGGCATTTGTTTTTGGAGGAGGTACACAAATGAGAATACGGCAAGGTGGGGGGGAGAGGCGCCCGCAGGGCGTTCCGGCGCAGCCGGAACCGGCGGCGGAGCCGCCGAGACCGCCGCAGGCGGTCTGCCCTGCGGGCGCCTGCCATACCCACTGCAAAAGCCGGCCCAGAAAGAAAAAACCGTGCCCGCCCCGCTGGGGGAAGGACACGGCTCTGCAAGAAAAATCAGATGTATTTCCACTGTTCCACATCAAAGACCCCGTGGGTGGTGATCTTGAGGGCGGGAATGACCGGCAGACTCATAAAGGAGAGGGTCATAAAGGGATCAATGCCGGGGGAAACGCCCATGCGGTGGGCGGCGGCCTTGGCCCGCTCCAGCAGGTCGTTGACCTCCTCCAGCGGGGCGTCGCTCATCAGGCCCGCCACCGGCAGCGGCAGCTCAGCGATGACCTTGCCCTCATGCACGACCACGGCACCGCCCTGCATTTCGGCAATGCGGTTGATGGCAAAGGCCAGGTCTTTATCATCGGCGCCCACGGCGATGATATTGTGGGAATCGTGGGCAAAGCTGGTGGCCACGGCGCCCTGCCGCAGGCCGTAACCTTTAATGTATCCCAGCCCGATGTGCCCGGTGCCATGGTGGCGCTCCGCTACGGCAATTTTCAGAATATCATGGGTGGGATCGGGGGCAGCCGCCCGGCCAAGGTTCTGGGTGATGATCTCGCCCGGGACGATGCCGATGACCGGCAGATCCCCGGCGGCCAGCTGCTGCGGCGTGACCGGCGCGATGCGGAAGGTCTCGTGCGCGCGGCGGGAAAGGCTGGGCTCTACCGCAGGCGCGTCAAAGGGAAGGACCTCGCCATCCGCAAAGACACAGCGGCCGCGCTTATACACCTCCTGGATATTGAAGTGACGGAAGTTATCAAAGACCACCAGGTCGGCCAGGTAACCGGGGGCGATGGCGCCTTTGTTGTTCATCAGGAAATAGCGGGCCGCCTGGTGGCTGGCCGCCTTGATGGCGATGATGGGATCGACGCCGCAGGCAATGGCCTCCCGGATGATGTAATCGATATGGCCGCCCTGCAAAAGGTCAAGGGGGTGTTTATCATCGGTGGCGAACATGCAGCGGGAGTAGTACTGCTGATTGAGCAGCGGCAGGAGTGCCCGCAGGTTGTGGGCAGCGGTACCTTCCCGTATCATGATGAACTGGCCGAGCTGCAGCTTTTCCAGCGCGTTCTGGTAGGTGCTGCACTCGTGGTCGGAATAGACGCCGGCGGCAATATAGGCGTTGAGGTCGGCACCGGAGAGATCGGGGGCGTGGCCGTCAATCTTTTTGTGGTGGGCCTGACTGGCCAGGATTTTGCTGATGACTGCCGGGTCGCCATTGATGACGCCGACATAGTTCATCATTTCCGCCAGCCCAAGAACTCTGGGGTGGTCATACAGGTCATCGATGGCCTGGTAATCCAGCGTGTAGCCGCTTTCATCCAACGGTGTGGCGGGCACGCAGCTGGGCAGCATAAAGTGAACATCCACCGGCAGGCCCTCGGTGGCCTCCAGCATATAGCGGATGCCATCCACTCCCATGACATTGGCGATCTCGTGCGGATCGGTGATGACGGTGGTGGTGCCATGACGGATGACCGCCCGGGCAAACTCGGCAGGGGAGACCAGGCTGCTTTCCAGGTGGATATGGGCATCGATGAGGCCGGGACAGACAAAACTGCCGGAAACATCCACCTCTTTGCGGCCGCGGTAGCTGCCAATGCCGGCGATGAGACCATCGGAAACAGCGATATCCCCATGACAGAAATCATTGCTGAACACATTGAGATAGGTGGCGTTTTTGAATACGATATCGGCCGGTTCCTCTCCGTGCGCCACGCGGATCAGGCGGAGCTTGCGCTCCAGTTTGCGCTCCACACACTGGGCGGTGGTTTCATGCGGCTTCATGGCAGTCCCTCCTTTTATTATTTATACTGGGTGGTTTTTTCGATGAGCTTTTGGTAGATGCGGTCGCGCATCCATGGCTCGGTGCAGGCGGCCAGCGCCTCTCGCGGGGCGAACCACCGCACGCCGCTGTTTTCATCGGGCTTTACCCGCAGCGGCTCGGTATCATCGGCTTCGATGAGATAGGTGCAGTTGAGATGCAGGTGGGAGGGAACATACCGTCCCCGTTTTTCGTGTCCATCCACGGTAAGAATTTCAATCGAGAACAGTGCCTCACTAACGGGACGGAGCGTTTGCAGTCCCGTTTCCTCGGCTACCTCCCGCAGGGCGACCGCCAGCAGATCGGTTTCCCCATCGGCATGGCCGCCGGTCCAGCTCCAGCTATTGTAGATATTATGGTAGATCATCAGCACTTTATCCCGCGCGGGGTTTACCACCCACGCCGAGGCGGTAAAATGAGCGGTCTCATTCTGCCGGGTAAAGCAATCCGGCAGCTTCAGCGCGGCCAGCAGCAGCGGCAGGTCGCGCTGTTCCTGCTCATTGTAGGGCCGGTAGGCGGCCAGCTGGGTTTGCAGATCGTGTGGCATGGTATTTCCCTCCTTGGCGGGGTGGATGCAGCGGGCGGGTATGGGGGCGCGGGGCAGGCCGCCCTGCGGGCGGCCTTACACGGCCCGCAGGGCCGTGGCTCCGGCCGGAGGCCGGAGCGCCCCGCGCCCTGTGCCGCCCAGCCTGGTTCTGTCTCAAATTATACCACGGGCGGCACAAAGAAAAAAGCCCCCGAGGGGGCTTTTTCATTGCAGTGGATTTAGTCATGCCGGATGGCTTCCAAAGCGGAAATTTTAACGGCGCGGTTGGCGGGGATAAAGCCAAAGATGATGCCGACCATCATCGAGAAGGCCATGGCCAGCAGCACCAGCCACCACGGGATGACGGAAACCGCTCCGCCGCCACCAAAGCTGAGTCCCAGCGAAGCCAGCAGGTTGGCTACGATGGGCACATTATTCAGCAGGTAGCTGATGAGGAAACTGAGCCCCACGCCCACGATACCGCCGATCAGACCGATCATGGCCGATTCGGTGAGGAACATGGAGCGGATGGCACCGAGTTCGGCACCCAGCACCTTCATAACACCGATCTCCTTGGTGCGCTCGTAGATGGACATGACCATGGTATTGGCAATGCCGATGGCGGCGACAAACAGGGAGATAGCAGCCAGGCCGCCCAGCATGGTCTGAATCATGGTGAGCTGCTCATCGAACATCTTTCTGGTGTCCTCCATGGAGGAGCACTGGAAGCCCATATCCTCAATGGCCTTCTGCACCGCGGCCACGGAAGCCGCGTCCACGCACTTGACCCGCACATCATCGTAGCTGGTCTCGGTGGGGGCTTTCTCGCCGGAGGATTTGTAGTATTTTTGCTCCAGGGCCTTCAGCTGGTTGATATCCATGAAGATGCACTCGCTGGTCTCCCAGCCCTTGTTCCAGTCCTCGGTCATCACACCGGTGATGTTGGGGGTGACCTCCAGTACGGCTTTGGAGTTGCCGTTATTATCGTAGCTCTCAGCGTACATGATGAGCTTATCCTTCATCATATCCACAAAGGGCTTTTTGGGGTTGCCCATGGCATCGGTCTGGTACCGATCTATATAGTTATTGCGCTTCTTCTTGGTATCCTGGAAGTTATACGCCACATTGGCGCCTACCACCATGCTGTAATCCTTATTGCTATCCGCAAAGGAGGAACCCTCATCCAGCGAATAGCCCAGGGCATCAAACGCTTCGGCGTAAATGCCGATGATCTGGGTGTAGGCGTCGTAGCGGCCGTTGCGGGATTTCAGCCGGAAGCTGACCCGGCTATTGTAAAATGGGGTAGCGATCTGCACATTGTCCATCGCCTGAATCTGGGAGAGGGCTTTATCGTCCAGCTTGGTTTCGCCTCCGCCATAATTATAGACATTGATGATGGTAAGATCGCCCCACTCCGCCAGCATCTGCATCATCGATTCCCGAGCGCCGATGCCGAGCGAGACCATCAATATGATGGCGCACACGCCGATGACGACGCCGATGACCGTCAGGGCGGTACGCACCCGGCGGCGGGTCAGGTTGCGCAGGCAGACGCTAAGAAGGTCAGATATCCTCATCTTCGTCTACGCTCTCCTTTTTGTTTTTACGCAGCTTCAGCGCCACAAATACACCGGCGGCCACTACTACCACACCGGCAATGACCCAGAACCAGGGGAAGCCGGTGGTTTCCGGCTCCACAGGGCCTACGGGGTCCATACCGGGATCAACGGGATCGGTGGGGCCGTAGATATCCTCGTAGCTGGCGGCCTGGGTGGTAAAGGGGACCGAAACGGTACGCTGGTTCATGTTGGTGTCCTCGTAGGTGATAATGACCTCGCCTACCAGCTCGCCCTTTTCATTGGCGGTGATGTAGAAATCCGCGCTGGAGGTGGTGCCGGAGGCCAGGTTGCCCAGGTACTGCTCCTCGCCGTTATTGGAGAGCGCCTCGCAGCTGAGCTTGGCGGAAAGATTGTAGATATCGGTACGGCTCTTATTGACAAAGTTGACGGAGAGGTTATTCTCCTCGCCCACAAAGATCTGGGTAGGCAGATCAATGCCGGTCACAGTAAAGCGGTCCACCTGCAGCACCGGCATGCTGATGGTCTCGGTGGTCTTGGCATTGCGGCGGGTGCCGTTATCCAGGTAGTCGTAGGTAAAGTCCACCGTCATGGAATGGGACTGCGCCGCCGCGGTGGGCTTCACGGTCACATTCACGGTCTTGGTAATGGTGCCTTCGGCTGCCAGCGATTCAATATAGAAGGAATTGGAGCTGCTGGTCAGCATCATGGCGTCGGGCAGGGTCATGGTCACCATCATGTTTTCCACGGCCATGGTCTTGCTGGTATTGCGGAAGGTCATGGTGATATTGCGGGTCTCGCCGGCCACCAGGTCGCCCTTGCCGTAGCTGTAGCTGCTGATGATAACATAAGGCTGGGCCGCGGTGGTTTCCTCGCTGGGCTTATCGTCATCCGGGGTAGTGGGGATGATAGTGGCGTTATCAATCTTGCAGGAAAGGATGGCATTGTAGTTGCCCTGGGTCACTATAAGCTTCAGGGTATTATCGCTGCCGCCCACATAGTACACGCCGTTTAGTGTGATGGAATAGCCTTTACCGTCGGCGGTGGCGCTGATGACAGCGCTGGGAGAGGGATTGGTGCTTCCGGCCAGAAAGCTGCTGTCGCCTGGGGTGGTAACAGAGAACTTATCGTTGCTGTTGCCGCTGGTCGAAATAAAAGCAGCGTAATCTGCATCGTTGACATACAGGGTCAGGTCAACATAATAGCCCTTGGCAATCTCGGTGCTGGGGGATTGGGTACCATTCAGCTTGCCGGGATAACGGGTGTATTTCAGCATGGTATCGTCCAAAACGGAATTGCCGTTGCTATCTTTCTTGTGACACTGCTGCCAGTAATAGGCGCTGGGGCAGATGGCATTGATCTTGAAGCTGCTGATTTTTGCTTCGCCGCCCAATGTATCTTTTAACCGGAATTCGGGGGTAATGGTAATACTGTCAGTCAACTCGATTTCGGCAAAATCCTCAATGGAATTATTGCTGGCATCTTTGGCACTTACAAATTCATATCCAGGATTTGCAGTGAAGGATACTTTTATTTTTTTTACATCATTAGGCAATTTGATGGAAGTTGTGGTGCTGTTCAAAAAGCCATTTTCAGTTTTGGTGCCGCCCTTTTCGGTATCTGCGGTATCATATATAATGGTCATTTTACCATGTGTTAATGAATCCGCCGGAGCAGAAACAGTATAGGGCGGTTCAGCCGCCATCGCCACGGTGCCCAGCACCATGGCCAGCACCAGAATGAATGTCAGGACCTTGCTCATCTTTTTCACGGTCATACTCCTCCTTGGCCGGCGGCCAGTGTGTTATCGGTAAAGTGCAGTTTCTCCGGCAGCTCCTCGGCAGGGGCGGCGGGAGGCTCCTGGATCACTTTGGGGTTACGGTGGTCCTCATTGGAAATGATGCGTCCATCCGAGATGGTCACGATGCGGTCGCAGTATTCCGCCAGGCTGCGGTCGTGCGTTACCAGTATGATCGTGGTGCCCTTTTCCCGGGCAAACCGCAGGAACATCTCCATGACCTCTTTGGTCGTCTTGGTATCCAGGTTGCCGGTGGGTTCATCGGCAAATACCACCTCAGGATTGGTAACAAAGGCGCGGGCAATGCCCACACGCTGCTGCTGGCCGCCGCTCATTTCATTGGGACGGTGGTCCATACGCTCGCCCAGCCCCACCTGCTTCAGCATTTCACGGGCGGCTTCCTCACGCTTTTTGCGGGGCACCCGGCGGAACATCAGCGGCATGGCCACATTTTCCACAGCGGTCATCCCCTGGATGAGATTGTAGGACTGGAACACAAAGCCAATGTGCTTCTGCCGGAATACCGCCAGCTCCTTTTCACTCATTTTGGAGATGGTCGCGCCCTTGATCTTTACCGTGCCGCGGGTGGGCTTTTCCAGCCCGGCCAGCTGGTTCAGCAGTGTGGATTTACCACTGCCGGAGGTACCCAGTATGCAGCACACCTGCCCCTGTTCAATGGTCAGGTCGATATTATCCAGAGCGACTACCTTTTCATCGCCGGTCCGGTACACCTTGCGGAGATTTTTGGTCTCCACCATGTATTGCACATTTTTTCCCCCTCTCGCAGAAAAATCATATTTCACTAAAATTAAGTGCGCAGTTTGATGGATTTTATTGCACCCAAAAACAAAAAATGCAAAAAATTTTGCAGCAAACTGTACTACTGGAACTAATACAGTCAGCATACCATTTTGCCCCTGTATAGTCAACGCAGTTCACGGCGAATTCATAAAATATTAAAGAACACAAAAAAGCTCCCGCACCTGTTACAGTGCGGGAGCTCCTGGTAAAACTGCTTCCTGCGGCCGTTTGCAGCCGGCGCAGGATCTTGGGGAATGAGCCGAAGGGAAAAGAAAATGAGGACAAAACGAAAAAGTATAAAGAAGGATGAAGATAAGGAGGAGAAAGAAAAACCTTCGGCCGGGCTGCGCGCCCTTATTTATTCCACACCCTTATCATATACGGCCAATGTGATGACTGTGTGAAGAATTCAGGAAAAATCAAAATGATTTTCTTCACTTTCGGCGGTTAAAGCGGCATCGGGCGGCAGCAGCGGCAGCCGGAACCAGAAATCGCTGCCCTCGCCCAGGGTGCTGGCCACGCCGTATTCGGCGCCGTGGGCCTCCAGCACGCCCTTTACGATGGAAAGTCCCAGCCCGGCCCCAACGGTGGAGCGGCGGTGGTTTTTATCCACCTTGTAGTAGCGGTCCCATACATAGGGCAGGCTCTCGGCCGGGATGCCCTCGCCATGGTCGATGACCTCCACCTTGACGGAGTTATTCTCGATGGTCTGGCGCACCAGCACGGCCCGGTCGGCCCCGGCATAGTTGATGGCGTTATTGATGAGATTATACAGCACCTGGGTCATACGCAGCCGGTCGGCCATTACCATGGCGTCGCCGCTGGCTTCCAGTGTGATGGTGTAGCCGTCATGCAGCACCAGCTTGGCGTACCGCCCCATGATGCCGCGGATCATCTTGGTCAGATTGAGCGGCTCCGGCTCGGGGGTCTGCGCGCCGCTCTGCAGCCGGGAAAGGTCCAGCAGATCGTTTACCAGGTCGGTCAGCCGGCGGGCCTCATCTATAATGATCTGCACATTCTCCGGGGTGTTTTCACCCGGCAGGTCACGCATTACCTCGGCATAGCCGGTGATCATGGTCAGCGGGGTGCGCAGGTCATGGCTCACATTGGCGATAAACTCCTGCCGCAGCCGTTCCACCTTGCTCAGTTCCCGGCTGGCGTAGTTCAGGGTATCGGCCAGCTCGGTCACCTCCCGGTAGGTGCCGCCGGTAAACTGCGTACCGTAATCGCCGGTGGCCAACTGCTTGGCGCTTTCGGTAATACGGGTGATGGGGCGGGAGATCATGGCGGAAAGCAGTAACACCAGCAGGATGGAAAACGCCGTCATAATAACCGTGATGATGACCAGCTGGGCCCGCAGCGTCTCCACCGTGGTATTGATGGGCGTAATGGTGGCATCCACCATGACCATGACCGGCTCGGCGGTGTCGCCCTCTCCACGCGTGGTCAGGATGCCGTACAGCAGCTGCTCGGTGGAGGCCGTCTGGACGGTCGTTTTGCCCTGCATGGCGGGGGAAAGCTCCAAAAGCTGATAGTTTTCCAGCACGGTGCCGCCGTTTTCCTGCGCCTGCCGGAACAGCAGCGCCGCCTGATCGGTAAGCAGCATGTGCAGGATGCAGGAGGGCTGGTTGCCGGAGGTCAGTACCGGGGTGCCGTCCTCCCGGATGACATGCACGCAGATGAGATCCTGGCGGGTCAGGCGGTTCACTTCGGTATAGAAGTTCTCATCATTGATGCTGGCGGCCACTTCCTCGGCAGTATTTTTAATGGAACTGGTCTTGATGGATTTGTAGAAGCTCTCCAAAAAGACGATCTGCAAAAGCCACAGCAGCATCAGCAGCAGCGCCACAAACATAGCAAAGCTGCCCACCAGCCTCCAGCGGATGCCCAGGTGGGAAAAACGGCTTTGCTTATGCTGCGGGGCAGGGGAGGGCTCAGCTTCCGGCTCAGTCCTCCTCTGCTTCCGGCTCTGCCACAGTTTCAAAGCGGTATCCAACTCCTCTTAGCGTGATGATGCACCGGCTGTACCGGCCCAGGCTCTTGCGCAGCAGCTTTACATGGGTATCCAGCGTGCGGTCGTCGCCGTAAAAATCATAGCCCCACACATCGTGGATCAGCCGCTCGCGGGTCAGGGCCACGCCACGGTTGCGCACCATGTAGAAAAACAGGTCATACTCCTTGGGAGACATCTCAATGCGCTGCTCATCAATGAAAACCAGCCGCGCGGTGAAATCCACCGTCAACCCCTCAAAGACAAAGCGGTTGTTTTCCTCACCGCCGCTGCGCTTGATGATAGCGGCTACCCGCATCATCAGCTCCTTGGGGGAAAAGGGCTTGACCACATAGTCATCGATCCCCAGCTCAAAGCCGTGGATGCGGTCATATTCCTCGCCCCGGGCGGAAAGCATGATGATCGGCGTGCGGTTGTATTTGCGGATCTCCCGGCAGGCGGAAAAGCCATCCAGCTCCGGCATCATCACATCCATGATGATGAGGTCGAACGGCTCGGTGCGGCACAGGTCGATGGCCTCCATGCCATTGGCGGCCTCGGTGACCCGGTAGCCCTCGAATACTGCGTATTTTTTAATGATCTCGCGGATCTTGGCTTCGTCATCCACAACCAGGATATGATACATGGCGGTTACCTCCTTTGGGGGTGCAGGCTGGCATCCGGGCGGCCCCGCGCCCGGCTCCGCCGGGCTGGGGCGTCCCCCTGCGGGGGGCGCCCTTCGGGAGCCTCCGGCTCCCGTGCGGGGCCGCCCGGACCCGGCTTCCTGCAAAGTCTATGGATATTATAGCATACTCTCCCGCGCCGATGCTATAACCTTTACGAAATGTTAATATTTCTCCTCTTGTGTTCGGCCCGTTTTGCGCTAAAATAAAAGCAGCAATTCCCGACCGACCGGTCGGTCAGTATATTTATCCCCCGGAAATGGAGACCTCCTCTATGCTTTCTCGCCTCAGTGTCAAAAAGCCCATGACCGTATTCGTCTGTGTGGTGCTGGTGCTCATCCTCGGCGTCATGTCCTTCATCAATATGACCACCGACCTCCTGCCGAATATGGATCTGCCCTACGCCATCGCCTATACCACCTACATCGGCGCCAGCCCGGAGCAGGTGGAGCAAAGCGTGACCAAAACGCTGGAAAACGCCCTGGCCACCACCAGCGGCGTCAAGAATATCACCAGCATCTCGCAGGAAAATGTCAGTATCGTGGTGCTGGAATTTGAGGAAGGCACCGGCATGGATTCCGCCATGATCGAAATGAACGCCAGCCTCGATCAGATCGCCGGCTCCCTGCCCGATGCCGCCGGCAGCCCGGTGCTCATGAAGATCAATCCCGATATGCTGCCCATCATGGTATTGGCGGTGGATAGCGATCATATGGCCCGGAACGAGCTTTCGGAATTCACCTCCTCCACCGTCATCCCGGCGCTGGAGCGGGTGGATGGCGTGGCCTCGGTTTCCGGCAGCGGCCTGGTGGAAAGCCAGATCCGCGTGGAGCTGGACCAGGCCAAAATCGATGAGCTGAACGATAAGGTGCTCGCCGCCATTGATAGCTCCCTGGCCGGCGCCGAAAAGCAGCTCAAGGATTCCCGCAAACAGATCAACGATGCCAAAAAGAAGCTGGAGGAGCAAAGCGGCACCGCCTATGCCCAGCTGGTGGCCGCCGCCCAGCAGCTGGCCGATGCCAAAGACCAGGCCTCCCTTGGCTCCACCCTCACCGGCGCGGAGGTCAAAGCCATCCAGGCCGTGCTGGCCCAGTACGAGAACATGGTGAATCTGCGGGACAGCTACAATGCCAGCGAAGATTACGCCCGCACCCATCTTTCCGCCGTAAAATATGCCGAGCTGCAATCTCTGCAGCTCACCCGCACCCAGCTGCGCACCGAGCTGCAAGCCGCCCGGACCTCGCTGGAAGCGGCCGAAGCCGCCCTCAAGGAGATCGGCAGCAGTGAAGCCGCCCTGCGGCAGGATGTGACCAATGCCGAGGATGCGCAGGAAGCCGCTCAGGCGGTCTATGATGAAGCTCTGGCCGGCGCGCCGGATCGCCTCCGGGATGATCCCGGCTGGCAGGACCTGCTGCGGCAGGAAAGTGAAAAGCAGGCGGAAGTGGATGCCCTGCAAAAGCGGCTGGAGACCGACCCCGATAATACCGAGCTGCAGGCCCAGCTTAATACGGCCAAAGCCGAGCTGACCGCCATTCAGACGGCACAGACCGCCTACCTTACCCGCAATGATCCGCAAACCGTCGCCGCCGCGGAAAAGCTCTCGGCTGCCCAGCAGGAGCTGGCCCGTGCCGAAGCCCGTCTCCAGTCCTTCCAGCAGGCCACCGAAGCGAAGGCCGACGCGCAGCAGACCATCACCGATAACACCAAGGCCATTGAGGAAAACACCGCCGCCATCAAGGGTGTGCTGGGCGAGACCGAGGGCAGGAAGTGGCTTGAAAGCCACGACCAGGTGCAGGATGACTACGGCACCGTCACCGAACTGAATGCCGCCATCAACACCCTGGAGCCCCGCATCCCCCAGCTCAGGGAGGAGCTCAAAACCGCCCAGTCCAGCCAAAAAGAACTGGATGCGGCCCTTTCTCAGCTGGATAAGGCCCAGACCGAGCTGGAAACCGGCAAGATGGAGCTCTCCGAGCAGCTCATTCTGGCCACCCTGCAATTACAGCAGGCCGAACAGGCCCTGGATGAAGCCGAGGAGCAGTTCCGTCAGCAGCGGGATGCCGCCTATGAGGCCGCCGGGCTGGATGGCATCCTTACCCAGTCCACCATCTCCCAGCTGCTCATGGCGCAGAACTTCTCGATGCCCGCCGGCTATATCCAAAGCGCCGAGGGGCAGAATGCCCTCAAGGTCGGCGATAAGTTTACCAGCCTGGAGGAGCTGCAGAACTGGGTGCTCTTCAATTACGATGTCGGCGATGTGGGGGAGATCCGCCTGACCGATATCGCCACTGTCCGCCTTGCCGATAATTCCGAGGAGCTGTACGCCAAAATAAACGGCAATGACGGTGTTCTGCTTACGGTACAAAAGTCCTCCATCGCCTCCACCTCCGGCGCCTGCGATAACCTCTATGCCGCCATGGAAAAGCTGGAGGAAAAATACGAGGGTCTGCATCTCACCGCCCTCAGCGATCAGGGCCAGTACATCGATCTCGTCGTCAGCTCGGTGCTGGAAAATCTGCTGTTCGGCGCGCTGCTGGCTGTCGTTGTCCTCATGCTGTTCCTGCGGGATTTCCGCCCCACCGTCATCGTGGCGCTCAGTATCCCCATCAGCCTGCTTTTAGCGGTGGTGCTCATGTACTTCACCGGCATCACCCTCAATATCATCTCCCTTTCGGGCCTTGCCCTCGGCGTCGGCATGCTGGTGGATAACAGCATCGTCGCCATCGAGAATATCTACCGCCTGCGCCAGCTGGGTTATAATGCCGCCACGGCGGCGGTGCACGGCTGCCGCCAGATCGCCGGGGCCATTACCGCCAGTACCCTTACGACGGTGTGTGTATTTGCCCCCATTTTGTTCACCAGCGGCCTCACCCGGCAGATCTTTGCCGATATGGGCCTGACCATTGCCTATTCGCTGGGCGCCAGCCTGCTGGTCGCCCTTACCCTGGTGCCCGCCCTTTCGGGCAAGATTCTGACCCGTGATACCGCAGGGGAAAAGCCCAACCGCCTCCTGAACCGCATGATAGCGGGCTACGAAAAGCTGCTGCGGCGGGTGCTGCGGCACAAAGCCCCCGTCCTGCTGGGCGCGGTGGCGCTGCTTATTGCCAGCGCGGTGCTGGCCGTCAGCATGGGCACCTCCTTTATGCCGGAAATGGATAGCCCCCAGGTCTCGGTCTCCATCGAGATGCCGGAGGACGCCACCCAAAGCGAAAGCTGGGCCATGTGCGATACCGCCCTGGAGCGGATCCTTACCGTGGATGGCGTGGATACCGTCGGCGCCATGGAGGGCCAGAGCATGATGAGCATGGGCGGCAGCAGCCTGTCCATCTATGTGCTGCTGGGCGATGACCGCAGCGATTCCAGCCAGCAGATCGCCAAAAAGATCGAGGAAGCCTGCGCCGATTTGGATTGCACCGTTTCCGCCAATGGCTCCACCATGGATATGAGCATGATGACCGGCGGCAGCGGCATTCAGCTGGCTGTTACCGGCGATGATATGGATGCCCTGCGGGCCGCCGCCACTGATCTGGCCCAGACCCTTTCCACTGTCGAAGGCATCGCTTCGGTCAGTGATGGCCAGGAGGACAGCAGCACCGAGGTGCGCGTCACCGTGGATAAGGCCAAAGCCGCCGAGTACAACCTGACGGTCGCGCAGGTCTACCAGCAGGTGGCCGCCGCCGTTCTTTCCCAAACCACCGCCACCAATATCACCGTGGATAACAGCGACCTGCCGGTGGTGGTCGTTCCCGATAGCGCCGGTATTACCACCCGGGAAACACTGGAAGAACTCCGCCTGACCGGCACCAAAAACCAGGAGGAATGCGAGGTCCGCCTTTCCGAGATCGCCGCGGTGACCGAAGCCGCCTCCGCTTCCGCCATCAACCGCGAAAATCAGGCCCGTACCGTCACCGTCACTGCCCAGATTGCCGATGGCTACAATATCGGCCTGGTGAGCCGCGAGGTGGAAAATCTCCTGGCCGATTATGAGATGCCGGAGGGCTGCGCCTACACCATCGAGGGCGAAAACGAGATGATCCAGTCCACCATGAGCGACCTCATCCTGATGATCGCTCTGGCCATCGCCTTCATCTACCTCATCATGGTGGCGCAGTTCCAGTCGCTGCTCTCGCCGTTTATCGTGTTGTTCACCATTCCGTTGGCCTTTACCGGCGGCCTGCTGGCCCTGTTTATCACCGGCAAGGAGCTCTCCGTCATCGCCATGCTGGGCTTCCTCATGCTCGCGGGTGTCGTCGTCAATAACGGCATCGTCTTTGTGGATTACGCCAACCAGCTCCGGCTGGAGGGCAAAGAACGCACGGAAGCGCTGGTGCAGACCGGCCGCGACCGCATCCGTCCCATCCTTATGACCGCCATGACCACCATTTTCGGCCTGGTCACCATGGCGCTGGGACTGGGCGCTGGCGGCGATATGCTGCAGCCCTTGGCCATTGTTACCATTGGCGGCCTGACCTACGCCACCCTGCTTACCCTGTTCATTGTCCCCGCCATTTACGATATTTTCCTGAAGAAAGACCCCAAGAAAGTTGTCATCGAGGAGGTAGAGGAAGCATGAGCCTGCCGGAGAAAAAGGCCGCGGTATTCCGCGCGGTATTAAAGCTGCTGCGGCAGGGCCGCCCGCTGGGAGATCTGAAGGTCTCCGAGATCGCCGAAGCCGCCGGCATCGGCAAAGGCACGGTGTACGAGTACTTCCCCTCCCGGGAGGAACTGCTGCGGGATGCCATGCAGTACAGCCGGGCCCAGGGCTTCCAGGAGCTCCACGCCGCCATTTCCGGCGCCGAGGGCTTTGAGGCCCGCTGGCAGGTCATCGAGATCACGGCCCGCCAGCTGCTGCAGTGCAGCTCCGTCTTCTTTTCACAGGTGCCCTCCATGGGCTTTCCCCAGGCCGCCCTGTATGATATCTGCGGCGGCCCCCAGGAACGGGCCGATACCCGCCGCATGATCGGGGAGATCATGAACTGCCTGACCACCGCCGCGGTGGAGGAGGGCCTGGCCCCCAGCATGCCGGAGCCGGAGTACCTTTCCATGACCGGCATCGGCTGCATTTCCGGCTTTCTGCTGCGCTGCGCCCTCTCGGAGGGCCGGCAGGAGGAAATAGCCGCGGCCCTGGCCGATACCCGCAAAATGTATCTGGCTGCCCTGCAGTGATTTTGGTTCCTGCAGGGGGCCGGCTCGGGGCTGCGCCCCGCTCGCCTGCGGCCCGTACCGTCTCCGGTACCCCCCGCCCGCAAAGAGATTTGCACTCTTTCTCATTTTGCGGTATGATATGACCAGAATAAGCATAAGCCCAATGCCCCAAAAGAAGGGAAAGGAGTCCTGCAAACAAAAGTCAATAGCAAAAACGAAAAAAGCCTTGCAAAATTTGCGAGGTCAAAAACGGGTATAACAAAACAGACTGGAGAAGAATTGCATCGCCAGCCGGAATGAAGTTGGTCGTTAGCTTAACTCTGTATGTAGCTCTGCTGTGTGTCGAATGCCTCAAGGCATTCTTTCACACGGGCGTAGTAGATGCGTAGGAACTTATTCTGCGCGGCAGTCATGTAGACGAAGTACGGCTTGCCCTCACTATGTTTCTTATCGAGGAACTGGTATACCGGCTCCTCAGCAGGAGACTTTTTCAGATAAGTGCAGACGA
>CALERQ010000026.1 GCA_937907305.1 uncultured Clostridia bacterium
CCCCGCCGATGCCGCCGAAGAAGGTAAGCGGCACGCTGACGACCAGCGCGCAGGGGCAGGAAACAACCAGGAATACCAGGGCACGCTCCACCCAGGTGCCCCAGGCCTGGGAGAAGAACAGGGGCGGAATGACCGCCAGCAAGGCGGCGCCGGCCACAACGCAGGGGGTATACCAGTGGGCAAAGCGGGTGATGAAGCTTTCCACCTTGGCCTTTTGGTCGGCGGCGTTTTCCACCAGCTCCAGGATCTTGGCGGCGGTGGATTCGCCGTAGGCGCTTTGGGTCTGGACCGTGATGACACCGGTGAGGTTCACCGTGCCGCTGACCACCTGATCGCCCTCCGCCTTATCCTGCGGCAGGCTTTCGCCGGTCAGGGCGGCGGTATTCACGGCGGTGGAGCCTTCCAAAATCACGCCGTCCAGCGGGATCTTTTCGCCGGGGCGGACAATGATGGTCTCCCCTACCTCCACCTCATCGGGATCAACCTTTTCTTCCTGTCCATTCCGCACCACATTGGCGTAATCGGGGCGGAGATCCATAAGCTGGGTGATATTGCGGCGGGTCTTGCCAACGGCAACGCCCTGGAACCATTCGCCGATCTGATAGAACAGCATAACGGCCACGGCTTCCCGGTAATCGCCCAGCACAAAAGCGCCGATGGTGGCGATGGACATGAGGAATTCCTCGTCCATCAGGTCACCGTGCAGGATCTTGCGGATAGCGCCCCACAGGACATCCCAGCCGACAATGAAATACGGCACGCAGTAGGCCAAAAGCTTCCAGACGCCCTCCAGCGGGAGAACGAACCACACCAGCGCCAGCAGTACCGCCGCGGCAATGATGCGGGCCAGATGCTTTTTCTGTTTTCTTGTCATTTCGGTAATCCCCTTTCCCCGGTGATGGCGAAAACTATTACTTGAGCAGAATGCGGCAATCGGGTTCGACGCGCTTGCAGGTCTTTACCACCTCGGCCAGGATGTCATCGTAGCGGGCGTCATCGGCCTCCAGGGTGAGCTTCTGAGCCAGGTAGCTGACACGGGCATAGGTCACGCCATCGATTTTGGAGATGGCTTCTTCCATCTTAGCGGCGCAGTTGGCGCAGTCCAGGTCTTCCAGCATGTAGGTCTTTTTCATGTCAATTTTCCTCCTTGGATGAATGATTGGTGGGGTGGGAATGGCGGTCTTGCTCGGTCAGGTGCTCGAAGCCCTGCCCGATGATGGTGCGGACATGGTCATCCGCCAGGAAATAGTAGATGGTCTTGCCCTCCCGGCGGGAGGCGACCAGCTTATTTTCCCGCAGCACCTTAAGCTGGTGCGAAATGGCGGATTGGGTCATGCCCAGCAGCTCGGCGATGGCACAAACGCAAAGTTCGGATTCAAACAGCGAATATAAGATCCGCATGCGGGTGGTATCGCCGAACACCTTGAAGAGATCCGAAAGGTCACAGATCAGCTCCTCCGGGGGCAGCTCCTGCCGCACCGTTTGCAGGATGGCGGTATGGTCATGCTTTGGCATCATTTCGACCTCCATTCATATGTTTTATTGTTCATATGATAGCACGCTCATATGTTATTGTCAACAGCAAATTTGATTTTTCTTTGACAAAATATCAAAAAGCAGGGGCGGCGGGAGGATCGCGGGGAGGCCAGGAGCGCCCGCAGGCAGGCTTATGCCCGGCGCAGACGGGCTGATGCCTGTCAAGGGCAGCGACGCCGCATCCGCCGATTCCTCGCGTCGCCCCGGAAAAGGGCGCAGAAAAGCCCGGAAAACCGTGGTTCTCCGGGCCGGCGAAAAACTTTCAAATTCAGCGGTAGTCTTTCCGTTCGTTCAGGCGCTTCTTTTCTTCGGGCTTCAGGTCCAGGCCGATGGTGCCGCCGGGATTCATGGTGTAATCGGGGTCAAAGTAATCCTTGAGCGCCCGGAATACGCCGTACTCCTTCTCGCCGATGTAGCCTTCCAGCCAGGGGGCGAACATCTTGCCGATGCCGTGGTGGTGGCTGATGGCCGCGCCGGATCTCTGGATGGCATCCAGAATGGTGGTGTGGTAACGCTTAAATTCGGCGGCGTCGTTCATCCGGGTGATGAAGATGAAGTACAGGTTGGCGCCCTGGGGGTAGCAGTGGCTCATGTGCGTGGTGACGATGGTATTGGGCAGCGCGTGGCAGACCGCGCGGACATCGCGGTGCACCTGCGCCATATTGGACCAGTTCACACTGCATTCCAGCGTATCGGTGATGACGCTGAAATCCATAAGGGTATCGCGGAGATAAGGGTCATTGAAGCGGCCTTTTTCCCAACTCCTGGTCACATAGCCGGTCATGGGCATGGCGCCAAAGCGGCGGGCGATTCGATGGATATTCCTCGCCACATTTTGGGAAAAGCCCTTCTCGCCATCGGTAAAGCCCAGGAACATGCAGCGCTCCATATCCTTGTAGCCCAGCTTATCCAGCAGTGGGGCCAGCGGTGTTTCATCCACATTGTAGAGCTTGAGCATCAAGTGGGTCTCTTCGGGATCGGAAAGGCGGAACACCGAGGAATAGCCGCATTCGCACTGCATCATCTCCCGGGCGGCCGCCATGGCGGTCTCCCAATCCCGGAACATGTAGGAGAAGCGCTTTCGGTTTTCCGGCTGCCAGCGGAACACCTTGAGGGTCACTTCGGTGAGGACGCCGAAGGTGCCCTCGGAGCCCATCATGATCTGGTTGAGATCGGGGCCGGTGGCCTCACGGGGGTAGTGGGGAGTGACGATGCGGCCGATGGGGGTGGCGTACTTCTGCGAAAGGACGATATCGGCGATGGTGCCGTAGTAGGTGCTGTTCTGGCCGGCGCCGCGGGTGACCACCCAGCCGCCCACACTGCTGTACTCGAAGGACTGGGGGAAGTGGCCGCAGGTATACTGCCGCTTGGCGCCGAAGCGATGGGGAGCATCCTGCAGCGCTTCTTCCAGCATGGGGCCGGAAAGGCCCGCCTGCACGGTGATGGTCTGGTCCACCTCATTGAAGCTGAGGATCTTATTGAAGCGCTTTCTCATATCCAGCGAGATGCCGCCCTTGGTGGGCTCCACGCCGCGGGTAACGGAGCTGCCGCCGCCGTAGACGTACAGCGGAAGCTTATGCTGTGAAGCATAAAGGACAAGCTCTTCCACCTGTTCGGTGGTATCGGGGTAGACCACCACATCCGGCAGGCTGTCGATCTGCTTGTGCCGCAGACGGAGGAGATCGTAGCCGGTGCAGCCGTAGGCCACCGAAAGCCTTTCGTAATCCCCGGTGGTGACAAATTCTTCTCCGACGATTCTTTTCAGCGCCTCCAGGTGCTCCGGGGCGATGCGGGAGGGGTGATTCGGGAGAGCGACCTGGTCAAAGCCGATGTCATCGGTGTAGTCCCGGAAGTCCTCATCGGTCATCTGGAAGGTTTCCTTCATCATCTTGTAGAGGGATTCCTTGGGATACTTGAAAAACTCGGGATCGCCCCAGCGGAAGATGGAGCGATAGCTGCCCGCCGGGGCGGGGGTCAGCAGCCACTTGGGCTCGAAGCCTTTGTACGGTTTATTGCTCATGGTCATTCTCCTTTTCAGTTTTCTCTTCCAGCAGGCCGGAGGTGATGATGATATCCGCCCCCAGGCCCAGCACATTGGGCAGCACCGCTTCTCCCCGCTTCATCGCGCGGGTCACGCATGCGCGGTTGATCTCCCGCATGACATCGAAAATTTTATCCTTGGGTATTTCGGCCGAGGTGCGCACGCTGATGACCGGGACCCCCGGGAAAACGGTGCGCACCGTGGTGCAGAGGGTACGGGTGGGACAGGTCATCTCGGCCATGGCGAACTGCTCCCCCCGTTTACAGGCATTGCCGGTGACGGTAAAATGGCCGTCCCGCTCTTCGATGCGCAGGGCGCAGCCCCGTGGGCAGACGATGCAGGTCAGCTCAGTCATGTTCCATCACCTCAATTTCCAGTTTGATCTGTGAAGCCGCGGTCAGTGCCTGGGCGGAAAGATCCAGCTCCAACCGTTCCATCTCCGGCGGACGGAGGAAGGGGTACCGGCGGGTGTATATTTCCCGGCCATCGGCTGTGATGACAAGGCGGCAGGGGCCCAGGTTTTCCCGGCTGCGGAAATAGAGGGTCACAGCGGAACGGTCGGCTGCGACATCCAGCCGCTGGGGAACGGCATACAGCAGTCCCTCCCCCGCCGTGATGGGAATGAGGGTTCTTTGCTGCCCCGGACGGTACCGGGCCGCGCTTTTTCCGGCGGCTTCTCCGCTTTCGGAAACATAGTCCACCAGGTCATTGACATGCAGGGCATTGCCGCAGGAGAAAACACCGGGGACCGAGGTCATCAGCCCGGCATCGCAGATGGGGCCTTTGGTTTTGGGATCGATGGCCACGCCAAGGCCCTCGGCCAGCTCGTTTTCCGGGATGAGCCCGACCGAAAGGATGAGGGCATCGCATTCCACGAGCTGCTCGGTGCCGGGAATGGGGTTCATTCGCTCATCCACCTGGGAAATTTCCACCGCGGTCAGCCGATCCTGCCCAAAGACACGGGTGACGGTATGGGAGAGATAAAGCGGGATATTGTAATCGCGCAGGCACTGGTGGATATTGCGGGTGAGCCCGGAGGGGGTAGATTTAGCCTCATAAACGCCCAGCACCTGGGCGCCCTCCAGCGTAAGGCGGCGCGCCATGATAAGGCCGATATCCCCGCTGCCGAGGATGACACACTTCCGGGTGGGCAGCTGACCCAGCAGGTTGGTAAAATGCTGGGCACACCCGGCGGTAAAGACCCCGGCCGGGCGAGTGCCGTGAATGGAGACCTGCTTGGCGGTCCGCTCCCGGCAGCCAGTGGCCAGCACCAACGCTTTGGCGGCCACCGTTTCCACGCCATCCCGGTTTACCAGGGTGACGGCAAAGCCTTCGGAGGTCTTTTGGATGCGGGTGACGAAGGTGAGGGTCCTCGCCTCCAGCCCCAGGGCATGAAATTCATCGATGAAGCGGCCGGCATATTCCGGGCCGGAAAGCTTTTCTCCATACCGCACCAGGCCAAAGCCATCGTGGATGCACTGTTTGAGGATGCCGCCAAGATGGGCTTCCCGCTCGATAAGGAGGACCGCGGCGCCGTTTTGGTGGGCGGCAATGGCCGCGGCCAGTCCGGCCGGTCCCCCGCCGATGACCAGAACATCAACGGTAAGCATGTTTTCTCCCTCCTTCGTCATTTGGTTTTGCCATAGGTGATGACCGCTTCCCCGGAGGATTTTCTGACCTCCTCCAACGGACAGCCCAGGAATTCGGCAATGATTTGAGTGACCAGCGGTGAGCAGAACCCGCCCTGGCAGCGGCCCATGCCGGGCCGTACCCGCTTTTTGATGCCATCCACCGTGGGAACTGGGATGGGCGAACGCAGAGCATCCAGGATCTCGCCCTTGCTTACCTCCTCGCACCGGCAGACGATGACGCCGTAATTGGGGTTCTGCCGGATGAGGGCGGCCCGCTGCTCATCACTCATTTCCCGCAGGACGGGCGGGCCGTGGCGGATGGGATCATAGTTTTCGTTCCTTGCGACCGGCTTAAGCGCGGAAAGATAGCCGACCGCCATTTTTTCGATATCCAGCGCGACGGCCGGGGCGGCGGTAAGCCCCGGGGATTGAATCCCGGCGCAGTGCAGAATATTGCCGGTTTTGCGGCCCATTTCGATGATGAAGTCCTCTTCGAAAGTGGGCGCGCGCACCCCGGTAAAGTAGGTGATGATATCCCCCCTGGAAAGGGCGCGCATGGTGCGCTGCTGCTTTTGGAACACACGGTCGATACTTTCCCGGTGGGTTTCGGTGTTCTCTTTTTCCCAGGTTTCTATGGCATCGGGGCCAACCAGCAGGTTACCGTGGACGGTGTGCAGGATGCCGCCGCCTTTGGAGTGGTGAGTGTTCCGGGTAATATCCATGACCGAAGCGATGGTATGCATATAGACCCCGGCCTTTTTATCCAGGATGGAATTGGTGCCGCGGCGGGGATGAATGGAGAAGAAGCGGTCCCCCGCCATGGCGGCGATCTCCTCCGCGAAGACGCCAGCGGCATTGATGACCAGGGCGGGATAAACGGTGCCGCGGTTGGTGGCAACACTATGTATTTTGCCATCCTGTACCGCCATGCCCAGCACGGCGGTATTCAGCGAGACCTCTGCGCCGTTTTGCACGGCGTTTTCGGCATAGGCGATGGTGAGCCCGTAGGGGCAAACACAGCCGGAGGACGGATTGGAGATGGCAAAGGCGAAACGGAGATTGGGCTCCCGGCGGCGCAGCTCCTCCCCGGAGATGAGCTTGGTATCGGCGATGCCGTCCCGATTTTTGCGGACGCGGCAATAGAGGGCGATGAGCGGTTTGAGCCAGGCCTTTTCAAAACAGACATACTGCCCCACCCGCTTAAAGGGAACATCAAGTTCCCGGCAGAGCTGATCGTACATGGCATTGCCCCGGCGGACATAGTGGTGCTTGAGAGAGCCGCGGGAAAGATCGATGCCGGGGTGGACCTCGCCGTCATTGCGGCCGGAAGCCTGCAGCGCCAGATCGGCTTCCTTTTCCACCAGCAGGATATCCAGCTTCCACTTGGAGAGTTCCCGGGCGATGGAGGCCCCGGAAATGCCCCCGCCGATGATGAGGACATCCGGCTTTCTGCCTTCCAGGGCGGTATCCCGCAGGGTGGGCTGGCGCATGGGTCGGGCCTTTACCTCATCGCAGCGGATATCATTGACCACATGGGTGGTGCTGTATTTTACGGCCGCCAGAGAACAGGCTTCGATCACTTCCCCCCAGGTGGGCAGCCGCCCGCTGAGGACAATGCTGCCCTCCGAAAGCGTGGCTGTTACCGCCGGGCCAAAGCGTTTTTTCAGCCGCCAGTTTATCCTGCGGATGTTCATTTTCCGGCACCTCCCGTCCCTGTCGGCCAAGCGACCGACTCTATAGCCAAATGATACCGCCTGCCGGGAGAGATGTCAAGACGGCAACGGAGTAGGCGGGAGAAAATTTCCGCAAATTTTACACCGCCGGGCAGGATGGACAGCCGTCCGCTTTCATGGTACAATTCGGGGTAGAAACAGGAAAGGAGCTGGCATATGGCCGCACCGAGAAAGGACAACATCAAGGAAAAGATATTGCAGGCCACCACCGAGCTGCTCAAGACGACCGCGCTGGCGGATATCTCGCTGGCGGAGATCGCGGCGGCGGCCGGGATCTCCAAGTGGACGCTGTACTACCACTACAAAACCAAAAACGAGGTTTTTCTGGATATCACCCAGCGTTTTTTGAATGAGCAGTGGGAGGATCTGATCCGCTGGACCGAGAACAAAGAGAAAGACACCAGTCTGAACCGGCTGGTGCGGTATGTAGCGGAGCGGGATATTGCCTCTGCCGGGCTGCGCCTGCAGCTGCTGGCGGAAGCCCAGCTGGGGAATGAGACCCTGCGGCGGAACCTGACCACCCTGTATCAGAACTTTCAGGGGCTTATCCGGGGGAAGATAGCCGAGCGTACCGCGCTGCCGGCCGATTTTTTGACCTGGCTGCTGCTTTTGGTCTGCGATGGCATCATCGTGCAGGAATCCATCGGCAACACGGCCTTTGACCGGGAGGCCTTCCTCACTGAGGGAATTCGGTACCTGCGGGAGCTGAGCGCCGCACCGCAGGAGAACGACTGATTATACTGGAGTGAGCGAAACGACAACGGAAAGGGGTGGGACCGCCATGGCACAGAAGAATATCACGCTGGGACTGGTGGCCCATGTGGACAGCGGCAAGACCACCCTGACCGAAGCCATGCTGGTGGGGGCTGGAGCGCTGCGGCAGGCCGGGCGGGTGGACCACGGGGATGCCTTCCTGGATAACCATGCCCTGGAACGCAGCCGGGGAATTACCATATTCGCCAAGGAGGCAAGGCTGGCCCTGCCCCATACTGTCCTGACCCTGCTGGATACCCCCGGACACGCTGACTTTGGGGCGGAGATGGAGCGGACACTGGCGGTGTTGGATTACGCGGTGCTCATTATCAGTGGGACGGACGGCGTGCAGGCCCACACCGAAACGCTGTGGCGGCTGCTGGAACGGTACCGCATCCCCACATTTATTTTTGTGAACAAAATGGACCAGCCGGGCGCTGACCGCGCACGCATTCTGGAGGAGCTGCAAAGGAAGCTCTCCCCTGCCTGCCTGCCCTACGATGCCGAAGAAGAAACGCTGGCACTGTGCGATGAACGGCTGATGGCGGATTACCTGGAAAGCGGAACACTGACCGAGGCAAGCCTTGCCGCCGCCCTTGCCCGGCGGGCGTGGTTCCCCTGCTGGTTTGGGGCGGCGCTGCGGCAGGAGGGCATTGCCGGGCTGCTGGAGGGGCTGGACCGGCTGACCCTGGCCCCGGCCTATTTGCCGGACTTCGCGGCAAGAGTATATAAAATCTCGACCGACGCGCAGGGCAACCGGCTGACCCACCTGAAGGTGACCGGCGGTGCATTGAAGGTCCGCATGGCCCTGCCGGGCGGGGAGAAGATCACCCAGATACGGCTGTATAATGGAGCCAAATACCAGGCGGTGGAGGAAGCCCCTGCCGGAACTATCGCTGCTGTAACCGGCCTGAGCCAAAGCTATGCCGGGGAAGGTCTGGGTGCCGAGCGGGAGGGGAGCTCTCCCCTGCTGGAGCCGGTGATAAGCTGCCGGCTGACCCTGCCGGAGGGCATCGACCCCCACACCGCCCTGACCCTGCTGCGCCAGTTGGAGCAGGAGGACCCGCAACTCCACCTGGAGTGGGAGGATCAGAAGCGCGAGATCCGGGTGCGGCTGATGGGAGAGATCCAACAGGAGATATTGCAGAGTGTGGCGATGGAACGCTTTGGGCTGGCCATTGGCTTTGAGGAGGGGAGCATTCTCTACAAGGAGACCATTGCCGCCCCGGTGGAGGGCATTGGTCACTATGAGCCGCTGCGCCACTATGCCGAGGTGCACCTGCTGATGGAGCCGCTGCCCCGCGGCAGCGGACTGCGATTTGAAAGCGACTGCCCCACCGATAAGCTGGACCTGAACTGGCAGCGGCTGATATTGACCCACCTGGCGGAAAAGGCCCATAAGGGGATACTGACCGGCTCCCCTATCACCGATATGAAGATCACACTGATCGCCGGTCGGGCCCACCAAAAGCATACCGAAGGCGGGGATTTTCGGGAGGCGACCTACCGGGCGGTGCGGCAAGGGCTGCGCATGGCGGAAAGTGTTCTATTGGAGCCGTGGTGCCGCTTTACGCTGACGGTGCCGGCCGAGCAGCTGGGCCGGGCCATGAACGATCTGCAGCAGCGGGAAGCCGCCTGTGAGCCGCCAGAAATGCAGCCGGAAACCGCCACCCTGCGAGGGACGGCGGCACTGGACGCCCTGCGGGACTACCCAGCCGAGGTATTGCGCTACACCCGCGGACGGGGACGGCTGAGCTGGGAGCCGGATGGCTATGCCCCCTGCCGCCGCCCGGAGGAAGTAATAGCCGCCTGCGGTTATGACTGCGACACCGATACCGCGAATACGGCGGATTCGGTCTTTTGCAGCCGGGGAGCCGGACATACCGTGCGGTGGGATGAGGTACCGGGCATGGCGCACATCCAGACAAATGTGCTGAAGGCGGACGAGGAACCGGAGGAACCGGTTGTGACCCGGCAGCGCAGTGAGGCCTACCGGGGTTCCCTTTTGCAGGATAAAGAGCTGATGCGCATCTTTGAGATGACCTACGGACCCATCAAGCGGCGGAGCGGCGAAGCGCTGCATACCCCAAAGTCGGCCGGGAGAAATCCCAAGCCGGGGAAAGCGGCGCCCCTGCCCGAGGGGCCGGAATACCTGCTGGTGGATGGGTACAATATCATCTTTGCGTGGGAGGAGCTGGCCGAACTGGCCAGGACCGACCTGGACGCTGCCCGGCACCGGCTTATCCAGATCCTGTGCAACTACCAGGGCTACCGGCAGTGTGAGCTGATCCTGGTCTTTGACGCCTACAAGGTAAAGGGCAATCCCGGCAATATTGAACGGCACCATGGCATCAGCGTAGTATACACCAAAGAAGCCGAGACGGCGGACATGTATATTGAGAAGGTGACCCACACACTGGCCAAGGAGCACCGGGTGCGGGTGGCGACCTCCGATGGACTGGAGCAGATCATCATACTGGGGCACGGGGCGGTACGGGTACCGGCCCGGCAGTTCCGGGAGGAAGTGCGGCAGGTGGAGGAAGCCATTCGGGAGATCCTGGAGAACATGTAAAAGTGGGGAGGCTGCCCAAGGCGGGCGGCCTCCTCTTTGGCGCTGGGGATGAGGATAAAGGAAAAGGCGGCGGAGCCACGGCGGGCACCGCCCGCCGACGCCAGGCGAAGCCTGGCGGATTTCGCCCGGAGGGCGAAACGGCTCCGCCGCAGCTGGGGCTCTGCAGGGATTTGAACTTACACGGTGCCGGTGACGACCAGCTTGGCGACACCAGGGGTGATGCGCCACAAGCCGGTTTCGGCATCCTGTGCGGCGGCAGCCGCCGGGACGGTGATGGTACCGGCCGTAGTGGCAAATACTCCGGTGGTGGTATCATAGGTGTAATCGGCGCCAAGGGTAAGCGTCCTGCCATCCAGGGTAACTGTAAGACCGCTGAGAATGGGATCAAAGGTATCGGTAACGATGACATAATCCGCGGCGGTGGTGGCCGTATTGCCGCTGTTCTGCAGGTAGAAAGTATAGGTGACGGTACCGTTTTCCACCACATTGGTGGGGCACATACCCTTACTGATGGAAAGCCGCAGGGTCTCCTCTGCCGTGACAACGGCCTGTACGGTGATGGGGTTGCCGAGATTTTCACCAGTGATGACCGCGGTATTGGTGATGGTGCTGCCGGCCGCAGGCGGGGCATAGCCATTGGTTTTTGCCTCATAGAGCAGCAGGACGCTGCCGCCGCCGGGGACGGTGATACCGCTGAGGACAAGCGGAGACCCGGCGGTCACGGTGGGGGCGGTCTGCAGGGTACCATTGCTGAAATACTTCACCGAGCCTTCCACATAGGTGAGCGGGACCAGCGTACCATCGCCGAAATCGTATTCACCCAAATTATCGGTGACAGTGAGACCGGTATAGGCGGCGCTGCCGCCATTGCGGATGCTGATGGCGTAGGTGACGGTATCGGAATTGCCATAGGCGGGCAGGACCGCGGTTTTTTCGGCAGAGAGGACTTCGACCAGCTGACCCTCCACGGTATTGGAATTGGTGGAGGTATCGCGATAGGAAAGGGTTGCGGTATTATAAAATGCAGCCATAAAATTATTCCCTCCTGAGATCTCATTGGGAAAGCGGGCGGGCGCCGGCTCTCCGGTATCAGTTTATGCCGGCGTGCAAAAATGCGTGTTCCCTGCCCTTTTGCGGCTTGACACCGGTTGACAATCGTGATATTATAGATGAGCAGTTTTGAGAGCCGCAAAAGATATGGGCCCGTGGCTCAGTTGGGAGAGCGCCGCGTTCGCATCCCTATGGTCACACATCGACCTGCGAGTTTCAGCCCATGATTTCGGAGAGAATTTCCTCCGGAATCTTCCAAAATCGAAAAACTTGAAAATCTGCTTTTTGTTGCGAAAATCCCGCAAAAAGCGGCAATATGGGCCCATAGCTCAGCTGGGAGAGCGTTCGGTTCGCATCCCTATGGTCGCACATCAACCTGTGAGTTTCAGCCCATGATTTCGGAGAGAAATTCCCCCGAAATCTTCCAAAATCGAAAAACTTGAAAATCTGCTTTTTGTTGCAAAACCTCCGCAAAAAGCGGCAATATGGGCCCATAGCTCAGTTGGGAGAGCGTTCGGTTCGCATCCCTATGGTCGCACATCGACCTGTGAGTTTCAGCCCATGATTTCGGAGAGAAATTCCCCCGAAATCTTCCAAAATCGAAAAACTTGAAAATCTGCTTTTTGTTGCAAAACCTCCGCAAAAAGCGGCAATATGGGCCCATAGCTCAGTTGGGAGAGCGTTCGGTTCGCATCCGAGAGGTCGAGGGTTCGAATCCCTTTGGGTCCACCATTTTGAGAAAAATCACCGCCAAATCGGCGGTGATTTTTCGTTTGACCACAATCATACCACAGACGGCAGAAAATCCTGAC
>CALERQ010000027.1 GCA_937907305.1 uncultured Clostridia bacterium
CTCGTCCAGCGTTTCCCAGCTTGCGTCCTCATCCTCCTGAAAGACCGATGCGTGCAAACCGACAAGCACGGCGCGTTCTGTCTCCATTTCGTCCAGCATCCAGTTTTCCACTGCCTGTCCCTCCTTTCAAATATAAAGCAAAAACCCGTCCAAAATGGACGGGTTTATAATCACTTCTTGAAAAATTACTTGTCAAGATTGAATCTTCTCTTGAAGCGGTCAACACGTCCGCCGGTATCAACGAGCTTCTGCTTGCCGGTAAAGAACGGGTGGCACTTGGAGCAGATTTCTACGCGAATCTCGGGGACGGTGGAGATGGTCTCCGGCGTATTACCGCAGGCGCAGCGAATCACAGCAGGGCCATACTTGGGATGGATGCCTTTTTTCATGCGATTTCACCTCTTTCGAATTCCTGGCGCCAATGTTAGCTTGCATTGGCTGAACCGTACTGAAACAGTTTACCACAACGCCCGGCAAATTGCAAGAAAAAAGTGCAAAAAGTTTTGGCGGAAAAAATGGCAAAATTACCGGTTTTACCGGATGACATACCAGCGGATGAACTCCATGGCGCGCTCGGAGTGGCCGCGGACCAGCTCCAGCGCTTTATCCAAATCGCCGGCCAACAGGGCGTCGATGAACTCCACGCGGTCGGTGACGGCGCCCTCCTGGCTGATGTGATCACCCTTGAGGAGTGAATCATTGAAGTTGTTCATCATGGTGTAGGCCTTGGTGTAGGTCTCCTCGATGAGGTCATTTTCGCAAAGGCGGATGAGCTCGATGGAGAGCTTGCGCTCCAGCTCCTGATAACGGCGGTAGTCATTCATCTCGATGGTGGAGAGCATCTCCTCCCGGATCTGCTGGAGGGCCTGGCGGTGCTCTTCGGTGAGGACGGTGACAGCGTGATGGACGGCGTGCTCCTCAAAGAGGGTACGGACCTCCTGCATATCCTCCAGTTCCTTGGCAGTGGGGACCTTGACATAGGCGCCGCGGTTGGTGATATTGACAACCAGGCCATCGCCAATGAGCTGCTTGATGGCCTCCCGGACGGGGGCGCGGCTGACATTGAAGCGCTCGGCAATGCTCTGCTCCACCAGCTTTTCACCGGATTTCAGTTTGCAATCGATGATCTCCTGCTTGAGGATCTGATAAACCTGATCTTTGATGGAAACGACACGGATAATCTCGTTATGTTCCATGGCTGTACTCCTTGTTTTTTGATAAATTCTGTCATATTACTGCCATTATTATAACCTATTTAGGGAGCAAATGGAAGAGGGAAAGGCAAAAAACAGGCGAGAAACAAGCAAATTGTTCCTATATTATGGAATTTCATCCATGAACGATCTTGAGGAATGGGGAGCTGTGGTGAGAAAACACGGTTCTTTGTGAAAAGCGACAAGGACAATGGAGTGGATTTATCTCATTTAACGAAAATTGCACAGGCACTTGACGGAGGGAGGGATGGTCGATATAATTAAATTGTATACAATATTCATTTTCGGTTGTGAGGATGAATTATCGTAAATAAAATTAAGGAGATACTGTTTATGGCAAAGTTACACACTATCGTACTGCACAAGGATGAGGATGTTACCTCCGCGATCCATGCTTACCTGATGGACAAGAAGTGGAAAGCCGGCGTCATCGTAAGCGCTGTTGGTTCCATCTATGATGTGACCGTAGGCAACCCCGGCAGCTATGAGATGCCCCCCAAGATGCTGCAGACCACCATTAATGAGCCCTGCGAGATCGTATCCTTCATGGGCGAGATCACCCGCAAGTGCGATGCCCCCGCCGGCCTGCCCTGCCAGGTGACCAATACCCCCAGCGACTACATCGTACATGTGCATATGACCTGTTCCCATGGCGAAAACGCCACTGTGACCGGCGGCGGCTTCCGCAAGGCGACTGTACTGCGCGCTGTGAATGTGTATGTGCTGGAAGTGGAAGACGAAAACGAGCTTTGCTGATGCAGGGAGAGAAATAACATGAGCTATACCTATGACTTTAATGTAATAGTAAACCGCAGCCGTGAGCGCAGCAAGACCTGGGATCCCCGCAATGTGAAGCCCGGCCAGCTGCCCATGAACGGCGCCGAGATGCACTTTGCCTGCCCCATCCCCGTGCTGGAGGCCGTGCGCGAAGTAAGTGAGTGCCAGGTATATGGCTACCCCTATTTTACCGATGACTTTGCCCAGGCGGCGGCCGGCTGGATGAAGCGCCGCCACGACTGGGATGTGGACTACAAGTGGGTGGAATTTGTCGGCGGCATCGTGCCCGGCATCGCCTTTGCCATGCAGGCCATGACCAAGGTGGGCGATGGCATCATCATCAATACCCCCGCCTATTCCCCCTTCCGTGACTGCATCCGCGATAACGACCGTAAGCTGGTGGAAAGCGGCCTGCTGATCGACAGCGAAAAAGGCACCGTGGAATTTGACTGGGCCGACATGGAAGCGAAGTTTGCCGACCCCAACAACACCTGCTTCATCCTGTGTGACCCGCAGAACCCCACCGGCAAGAGCTGCACGCTGGATGAGCTGAAGAAGATCGAGGAGCTTTCCAAGAAGTACAATGTATTCGTGATCGTGGACGAGGTGCACGCGGACTTTGTATTCGACGGCAAGCGGCACATCTGCTACCCCACCGTGGGCGACTTTGCCAAGGAGTTCTCCGCTGTGGTCATCAACCCCAGCAAGACCTTTAATACCGCCGGTTTCCGCACCGCTGCCATCATTATCCCCAACCAGGAGATCCATGATAAGACTAATGTGAAGATCGCAGCCGTGAAGGGTTACAGCCGGACCATCACCGGTGTGGCGGCCTTTGAGGCGGCCTATGGCGGCAAGTGCGATGACTTTGCCGACCAGGCCCGCGAGTATGTGCAGACCATGCGTAACAAGATGTGCGACTACTTCGCGGAGAATATCCCCGAAATGAAGATCATCAAGCCGGAAGCCTGCTTCGTCTGCTGGTGCGACTGCCACGGACTGGGCTTTGAGGATCAGGGCGAGATGATGAAGTTCCTGGCGGAGGCCGGCGTGCTGATGAGCAACGGTCTGGAATACGACAAGGAGCTGGGCCGCGGCTATGTGCGTATCGCCTATGGCTTCCCGGAGATCCAGCTGATGCCCGCCCTGGAGAAGCTGGCCGCCGCTGTGAAGGCCCGCAGAAAGTAAGGGGGTAAGGAAAATGTCTGCTGAGATCAAACTGATCGCTACCCCGGACGCGCCGGCCGCCAAGGGCCCGTACAGCCAGGGGATGGTGCATGGAGATTATGTATTTGTGGCGGGGCAGCTGCCGCTGGACCCCGCGACCGGCGAAGTGGTGCCCGGGGACTTTGGCGACCATGTGCGCCAGGCCCTGCGCAATGTGGAGGCCATCCTGAAAGCCGGCGGAAGCGACCTGGAGCATGTGGTACGGGTGAACGTGTACCTGACCGACCCCAGCCAGTTCCCACTGCTGAATGAGGCGTATTCCGCCGTGATGAAGACCCCCTACCCGCCCCGTACCGCCCGCGCCGTAGCGCTGGGACCCTACGATGTGGAGATTGACGTCGTAGGCGTAGTAGTAAAATAAACCAAAATACCGGAGGAACCAACAATGGGTTACAAGATTTATGCCCCCAAGCCGATGTCCGATGAATCGATGGAGATGCTGCGCAAGAAGGGCTTTGAGATCATTGGTGAGTGGCAGGATTCCCGCGAGGACATGAAGAAATACATGGCCGAGGCGGATGTCGTGATCGCCCGCGTTCATTTCTTTGATGATGAGCTGCTGGCCCTGGCCAAGAACCTGAAGCTGATCCAGGTGCACGGCGTAGGCTACCAGGACCATGTGGTATGCGAGGACGCTGCCAAGCGCGGCATCTATGTGGCATACAGCCCCTACGGCAACCACTTTACCGTGGCGGAAGGCGCTGTGGCGCTGACCCTCGCGATGACCAAGCACATCTGCGAGTACAACACCAAGGTGCGTACCCCCGAGGGCATCAAGGCCAAGATGGCTATTGAGCTTTCCGGCGCTACCGTTGGCGTACTGGGCCTGGGCAACATTGCCCGCAGCTATGCCGAGAAGATGTTCTATGGCATGAACGCCCATATCATCGCTTACGATCCCTTTATTGATCCCGCTATCGTTCCCAGCTACATCACCATGGTGGAGACGATGGAAGAGGTATTCCAGCAGGCCGATGTGGTTTCCCTGCACATCCCCGGCGAGCGCTACAACAAGGATCTCATCAATAAGAAGCACTTTGACCTGATGAAGCCCACCGCTTACTTCCTGAACACCGCCCGTGACATTCTGGTGAACAACGACGACCTGTATGACGCGCTGAAGAGCGGCAAGATCGCCGGCGCCGCGGCCGATGTTAACTATGAGGAGTTCCCCGACGGCAAGAAGCTGCTGGAGCTGGATAACTTCATCAACACCCCCCACGCCATGGCCTTCTCCGATGGTTCTCTGCTGCGCTCCGGCCGCAACTGCTACCGGGAGATCTGCCAGGTAATGCTGGAGGGCAAGGAGCCCAAGTACTGGGTGAACCAGAAGGGCTTTATCCCCAAGAAGTAATTTTCTTTCTCCTTCCTTATAGTTTTTGGGCTCCCCTGGAATACCAGGGGAGTTCCTCTATTTTCTCTATTGGTGCATGCCCCGGCGGGGGCTTTTCTTTTTGCTTCTCCCCTGCCCTGCCGGCGAGCGGCGAGGATGGCCGGAGAGCGGTGGGAGGGGGGAAAGGTCCCCAGGATGGCGGGCGCAGCCCGAGCCGCCTGAAGGGCGGCTCCTGCGGCCGAAGGCCGCAGCGGCGGCGCGAAGCGACGCCGGGGGCTGCGCCCCGGGCCCGTGCATTGCTGGGATTTTGGCGAGAGGGAGCGGGTAGGCCGCAGGCCGCCCCGGCTGTGCCGGGGCCAGCGCCCTCTTAGGGGCGCTGAAACCGCCCGGAGGGCGGTTTGGCCTGCGGCCGATGGGCGGGAAAAGCAGAAAATCGGAGTAAAAGGCAACCGCCCGGCTCCCCTATGTGGAGAGCCGGACGATGCGGACACTTATGAAGGTTCAAGGAGAAGTTAAGCGGGGATGGAGCGGCCCTTGACATAGTCACGCTTGTGCAGGTAGTAGATACCCAGCACGATAACGGCCGCGGGGATCTCGATGATGAGATCCGGGATGATGAGCATGACCGCACAGACCGCAAACAGCAACCGCCACAGGATGCCGACCTTGCGATAGGTATAGCCCTGCATGAGCCACGCAATGGGCAATGCAGCCAACAGGGTAAGCAGTGCGGAGAGAACGCCGGTAACACCAGCGGCGAAGCTGGAGAAATCCAGCATGATGACGCCGGGAGTAAGGCAGAAGGAATACGGAATGAGGAACGCCACAATGCCCAGACGGACGGCTTCCCAGCCAACCTTACTGGGGTTGGCATCGGCCAGGGCAGCACCCGCATAGGAGGCAATGGCCACCGGCGGGGTGATGCAGCTGAGCGACGCAAAGTAGAACAGGAACAGATGCGCGCAAAGCGGAGGCAGGCCGAGCTTGAGCAGGGAGGGCGCGATGGTAGTAGCAGTGATGATATAGGCTGCGGTGGTAGGCAGGCCCATGCCGAGGATAATGGACACCAGCATGGAGAACACCAGGCACAGCACCAGATTGCTGCCGCCGAGGGTGAGGATAAAGTTGGAAAACTTAAGGCCCAGGCCGGTGAGGGACAGCATAGCGATGACAATACCGGAGGCCGCACAGGCCGCTACAATCTGAGCGGAACCGATGGCCGCCTGGCAGAAAGCGTTCTTGAGGTGCTTGAAGGAGAAACGGTCATTCTTATCGAACAAGGCACAAAGGACAACCGCAGCCATGGCGTACAGGGCACAGCGCATGGGGGTAATATTGAACACAACGAGGGTGACAATAAGCACTACCACGGGGATGATGAGCTTGGCGCTGCGCTTAAGCACCGGGATGAGCAGGGGGATATCCTTTTCATCCATGCCATGCAGGTCATTCTTCAGGGCTTCCACATCCACCATGATGAACACGCTGATGTAATACAGGAAAGCCGGGATAGCCGCAGCTACGCAGACGGTGCCATAACCGATGCCGGTCATTTCCGCCAGGATGAAAGCGGCCGCGCCCATGATGGGCGGCATGATCTGGCCGCCGGTGGAGGCAACGGCTTCCACCGCACCGGCAAAGACAGGGCGGTAGCCACAGCGCTTCATCATGGGGATGGTGAAGGTGCCGGTGGAGACAACATTGGCGACCGAGCTGCCGGAAATGGTGCCAAAAATGCCAGAGGCGATAATGGCGATCTTGGCGGGGCCGCCGCGTTTACGGCCGGCCAGCGCAGTAGAAAGATCGCGGAAGATGAGATCGGCGCCGCAGACATTGAGGAAGGCACCAAACAGCAGGAACAGGAATACGGTATTGGCGGAAACACCGATGGGCATACCGAAGATACCCTGCTGGCTGAAAATAGTCTTGATGATGCGGGTAAAGCTGTAGCCCTTGTGGCCAATGAGGCCGGGGAGATATTTGCCGAAAAGGGCGTACAGAATGGTGATAAGCGCGATAGCGGGCAGCGAGGGGCCGGTCAGACGGCGGCAGCCCTCCAGCACGATAACGGTGCAGATGGCGCCCATAACGATATCGGTGGGACTGGCAACGAGGTCCATGCGCAGCAGGAAGGCATCGATATCCCGCAGGATATAGATAGCGACCGCCGCGACGCCCAGGGCCAGGATAATATCAAAGATCTTGGCAGGACTGTAAAAATATCTCTTCTTGCCTTTGTAATCATACACCAGGTAGCACATAAGCATACCGAACATGAAGTGGATGACAAAGAACTCGGAGCTGATAAAGAAAGGATAGATCACATTGACGATCTGCACGGTGCACATGGCGAAGCACAGTGCGGAAATGATAAAGCGATAGATGCGGTCGCCCTTTTTCTCCTGCTCATTCAGGGTAGGAGCGGTAGGGGTGGTGGGGGCATTTTCGGGCATTGGGTATCCTCCTTTTTTCTAAGAAAAATGCTGCTGAGCAGGGTCTCCCCGCCCAGCAGCATATGTGGGTTCAGTCAATAGGATCAGGCCATGGGAGCGAAGCCCTCGCCGGGAGTCTGGAGGGTGATGCCGTGCTCGGTGTACCACTTCTCCGCACCGGGGTGCCACTTGAGGCCAACCTTTGCGGCGTTTTCGGGAACAGCCAGTTTGAGGGCGTTATTGATGACAGCGAGGTCATCGTAGTTGCTGAAGGTGGCATCCAGCAGATCATAGACGACCTGCTCGGAAACATCGGCGGAAGCGGCCATAACGGACCACTGACACAGGGTCTTGATCTCGAAATCGGCATTGGCCTTGTAGGTGCCGGCGGGGATGACGGAATCGCTGTAGAAGGGATAGAGCTTCTTGATAGTCGCAAGCTCGTCATCGGTCATCTGGATCATGGAAACGGTCTGGGTGGCTTCCAGCTCGGTGAGAGAGGGCCAGGGAGCCGGAGACTGCACCACGATGGCATCGATGACGCCATCCTGCAGAGCGGTGATGGTGGCAGACCAGGTATCATTGTGGATCATGGAGGGGGTGATGCCCATTTCCTCAAATATCACGCCGAAAACGCTATCGATGGAGGAGCCCTTGGGGCCCAGGCCTACACGCTTGCCATCCAGATCATGCAGGGTGGTGATGCCGGAGCCTTCCAGAGTGAAGGGGCAAAGGCTGGGCATATCGCAGGTGAACATGGCCAGGGGCTTCTGATACTTGACGCCATTGGCCCAGGAGGCGGTGCCGGTGTAGGCACCGTAGAGGATATCGGTGGCAACGATGCCGATCTCGACTTCGCCGGTCTCGATGAGGGAAACATTGGCGACGGTGCCGCCGGTCTGCTCGGCGGTCAGCTCGTAGCGGCCAGCCAGAACATTGTTCATTACATTGGCCCAGCCGGAACCGGTGGTATAAACGGAACCGCCAACGGCGCCGGTACCAACGGAGAGCTTGACGACCTGAGTGGTGGGGGTGTCATTGCCGGGATTGCTGGCGTTATCGCCGCAGCCGGTAAGCACCGCCAGCAGCATGATAACTGCCAGTGCCATGGTGATGATACGCTTTTTCATTGTGATAGTCCTTTCCTTCTTATCTTTTTATTTCTCGATCCGGGGACGCCCCGGAAGGATATTTAATGCTATATCGTATAATGTATACGATTTGTCTACATTATATCAATGTGCAAAAAGTCCGTCAATCCCCTTTTGAGAATTTTGGTAAAATTGGACAAGCGTGGGAGTCCCGCTTGGTGAAAAAGACGATTATTCCAAATGTGCATAACTGCAACAGGACTCAGCCGATGGTGATAAGGCCCTTGATGCCCTGCTGATCCCGCAGCTCGGTAAAGCACTGTTCCCATTCCGCCAGGGGACGGCGGTGGGTGATGAGCGGGGAAAGATCCCCGGGGAAAGCGGCCAGCAGCGCCAGCGCGCGCTCCATGTGGGTGTAGTCGCTCATCATATTGAACTGAAGGGTGACGGCCTTGCGCAGGGCGGCATCCCACGGAATGAGGACGGAAGGCTGCTTGGTGGCGCCCAGCACCGCCATGCGCCCACCGGGCCGCAGGGCCTTGATGCCGGCGGCAATGCCGGCCGGTGAACCGCTGGCCTCCACCACCAGGTCCACACCGCGGCCATGGGTGGCCCGCAGTATGGCTTCCACCGGATCGCCCCGGCTGCTGTTGATGACAAGATCCGCGCCAAGGGCTGCCGCAGCGGGCAGCCGCAGGGAGGCATCAGCCTCCACCCCGGAAAGAAAGACGCGGGAAGCCCCGCCGCAGCGGGCAGCCACCAGCGCCAGCTGGGCCACCTGCCCCGCCCCAATGATGAGAACACTCTCGCCGGGGGTGAGATCGGCATGGACCAGCACATCGCTGACTGAGATGGTAAAGGGCTCCGCCAGACAGGAAAATTCATCCGGAAGGTTATCCGGGACACGGTGGAGATACCGGGCCGGTACCGCCACATATTCCGCCAGGGCGCCATCCCGCTGAATACCCAGGGAACGGCGGCCGCGGCAGAACTGGGGGTAGCCCAGGCGGCAGGCCTCACAGTGGCCGCAGGCATACAGGTGCGGCTGGCAGATGACACGCTCCCCGACGGAAAAGCCCAGACTCTCCCCCACCGTTTCCACAATGGTGCCTACAAACTCGTGGCCCATAATGATGGGCGGGCGGCAGTCTCGCAGCTTACCCTGCCAGATGTGCATATCCAGGCCGCAGGTGGTGCAGGCGCGCACCCGGATGAGGACATTGTCCTGCTCGGTAAGGGCGGGGATGGGGCGTTCCGTCAGGCGGGCGGTATAGGCGCCCTCGGTCTCTTTATATACTGCTTTCATTTTCAGCTCCTGCTCAGCGGTCAAATTCCTGCTCCATACGGAAGAGAAGCGCGGCGGCCTCGCGGTAGGTGGTCAACTTGCCGCGGATAAGCTCTCCGGCCATATCCCGCACCAGCTGGCGGGTCTTTTCGCAGGTGATGTACTCCGCGGGAGATTTGCCATCGATGCGGGCCAGCATAAGGATGCCCAGCAGCGGGATGCACTCGGCTTCCAGTTCCTTGGCATCGGTGAAATCGATCATGCCAAAGTAGGTATCGGTCATGCAGATGAGCATATTGAGGATAGCGGCCGAGTACTGCCGCATGTGCGCGGATTTGAGAACGATGTGATTGGTGAAGAAGGCCACATCAAAGGCGGGATTACCGTAATGGGCGATCTCGTAATCCAGAATACAGATGGATCGGTCGGCATTGACCAGAATGTTCTTGGGGCTGTAATCGGAGTGGACAATAACCCGGCGGTCATCCCGGATCTTGGGGATCATCGCTTCAATCTCAGCCTTGTACTCGGGGTGCTTGCCGGCCAGGAACTCAAAATAGGGGGAGATGCGCAGCTGGTAGAAGATATCCTGGTTGGCGAAGGCCGCGGCGGCCTCGGGGTTATTGGCGCTCTTATTGTGGACGATGGCCAGCGCCTCCATCGTCTTTTTGGCAACCTCAAAATCGAAGATGCCGGAGAGCAGGTCTTCCTTCCACATCCGGCAGGAGGCCGGGGCGGCATCCCGCACCATGATGCAGTTTTCCTCATCATAGAACAGAACAGCCGGGGCGCTTTGCGGGATGCACTTATTGTAAAAATCGTTGGCGATGGCTTCGATCTTCATGCGGGCGGGATCGGCACGCCAGTCTTCCTTGACGGCCAGCTTGGCGCGGCCCTGCTTGACCAGCATGGTCTTACCATCGGTCTCGATGAGCGCAGCAATGCAGGAAACACCGCCGCGGCAGTAATTGACCTCGTAGGGGATATCGTTGTGGATGACGCCCTTTTCCAGCAGGTACTGGATAAGGACCTCCCGATTTTCAAGATCCAGCATGATATGCTCCTTTCTTTACTGGGCCAGTGCCTGAGAGACCGCGACCGCGCAGGCCACGCTGGCACCGACCATGGGGTTATTGCCCATACCCATCAGGCCCATCATCTCCACATGGGCGGGGACGGAGGAGGAGCCGGCAAACTGAACATCGCAGTGGGTGCGGCCGATAGAATCAGTGATGCCGAAGGAGATGGGACCGGCACCGATGTTATCGGGATGCAGGGTACGGCCGGTACCGCCGCCGGAAGCGACCGAGAAATACTTGACGCCGTGGGCAACGCACCACTTTTTATAGGAACCGGCAACCAGGTGCTGGAACCGGATGGCATTGGCGGAATTGCCGGTGATGGAAACATCCACATGCTCCAGCTTCATCACTTCAATCGCCTCTTCGACGCTGGAATTGCAGTAGACCTTGACATTGGCGCGCTCGCCGTGGGAGAAGGCCTTTTCGCCCAGGACCTTCAGGGTCTGGGTGGCATGGTCAAAGGTTGTTTCCATATAGGTAAAGCCATTGAAGCGGGCCAGTGTATAACCGGAGTCCTTGCCAAGGCCATTGAGAATAACGCGCAGGGGATTTTTACGGACCTTATTGGCGCTGCGGACAATACCGATACCACCCTCCGCCGCCGCAAAGGATTCGTGACCGGCCAAAAGGCAGAAGCAGCGGGTGTCCTCATCCAGCAGCATAGCGGCCAGGTTGCCGTGACCGGTGCCCACCTCGCGGGCCTCCGCTACGGAGCCGGGAACAGTAAAGGCTTGTAGACCCTCCCCGATCTTTTTGGCGGCCTCGGTGGCTTCCCGGGTACCGGCGGCCAGCGCCACAGCGGTGCCGATGGTATAAGCCCAAACGGCGTTATCAAATGCGATGGGCTGAATGCCCTTTACGATGGATTCCACATCAATGCCATGCTGCAGGCAAAGCGCCCGCGCAGCTTCCAGATCCGCGATGCCGTACTGGTGCAGACAGGCCTCGATCTTGGGCATTCTGCGGTCCATTCCTTCAAATGTAATCATAGCGTATGCCCTCCCTCATCATTCTTTGCGCGGATCGATATACTCGCTGGCACCTTCGTACTGGCCATAGGTACCGATGCAGCTTTCGTAGGCTTCCTTTGGGTCCTTGCCGGCCCGGATCTGATCCATCATCTTGCCCAGGTGAACAAAGCGGTATCCCACCGTTTCCTTTTCTTCATTCAGGGCCATATCCAGCACATAGCCTTCGGCCATCTGCAGCATACGGGGGCCTTTTTCCAGGGTGGAGAAAACCGAACCGCACTGGCTGCACAGGCCTTTACCCAGGTCCTCCAGCGAAGCGCCGATGGGCAAACCGTTTTCCGAAAAAGCGGTTTGGGTGCGGCCGTATACCATCTGCTTAAAGATCTCCCGCATGGCCACATTGATGGCATCACAGGCCAGATGGGTATTCAGAGCCTCCAGCAGCGTTTTGCCGGGCAGATGCTCCCCAGCCACTGCCGCGCCATGGGTAGCGCCGGTACAGCCGGTGGTTTCCACCAGGGCCTCCTGAATAACGCCGTTTTTAACATTCAGCGTGAGCTTGCAGCAGCCCTGCTGCGGGGCGCACCAGCCAATGCCATGGGAAAGACCGCTGATATCCCGGATCTCCTTGACCTGGATCCAGTTTCCCTCCTGCGGCAGCTCGGCCGGGCCGTGGCCCTTGGGGCAGGCCACTTTTTTCATGCGTTCCACTTCGTGTGTGATTTCCACGCTTGCGACACCTCGATTCGTAATCTTTGTCTTGCTTTTATCTCACCGCCCGTGGGCGGAACCATAACGGAATAGGCACCGCTCCAGAGGAAGCGGCGGCAAACTATTTGTATATTGTATACATTCTACACCATAGAAGCAAGCCTTGTCAATGTGTGGTTGGTAGAACCTGCCCGCGCGGAACTGTGCAATATCCTCAAAAATAAAGAATCAAACTGCCAAAAAGGCCCTGCCGACAGCGGAAAGCTGCCGGTAGAGTCCAAAGTCAGGTACTGTAATCCGGCGGGCGGAGCGCCGCCACTACCCCACACAACATGGTGCGGAAATCGTAGACCGGCAGGCGGGTGGCCAGGTGGATATCCAGTGCCCAAGGGGGCATATTGGTGCATTCCAGCAGGATGGCTCCGATGCCGGGGTCCCGGCGGATCAGCTCCAGCGCGGCTTCGATGTGCTCCTGGCGGCACTTCTCGGCATCAAAGGAGGTACGGTCCTCCCGCAGGAAGCTGGAAAATTCGGTGGTATGCTCCATACCCATTACGGTGACAGGGCAGTAGCTGGCCCCGGCGGCCGCCAGGTGGCGCGGGGTCAGGTTGGCGCTATCCGCCGTAAGGATGCCCACCCGTTTGCCGGGCGGCAGGGCGGCAGCGATCATGGGCAGCTGCAGCAGCGCCGAGGTATAGACCGGCACCCGCACCGCCGCGCTGAGCTGCCGCTGGAACAGCGCCAAAAAGCCGCAGCTGGTGGTGATGGCGCAGACTCCCTCCTGCTCCAGGGCCTGGGCCGCCGCAATGAAGGGTACCAGCAGGCGCTCCTCCTGCAGGGCTTCCACCACATCATGGTAGGTGGTGCCGGGCACCATACGGTACCGTACCGCAAAGGGAAAGGTGGCGGGATTGCCGATATCCCCCGGCAAGCGGGGGAAGGAAGCCCGGTTCATCAGGATGCCGACCGGGAGACTGTTCTGCGAAAGGGCTGGGATCATGGTTTAGTTTCCTCCGTACAAAAAGCGGCGATAGTGGAACTGTGCCAATAAAGGATCCTCCGCATTGGCCCTACCCATAAAGTAGGACGCCGCCAGCGGCGAAACCCCCGCTGTGTAGCTGTACGCGCTGTGCATCAGGAAATAGCCGAAATTCTGGAGCTTTTCCTCATTGCCGCCAATGATGGGCAAGCCATCCAGCGGCTTGCAGCGCAGGCCCGCGTAGCTGCGGATGATATTGACCCCACTTAAGGTCGGGAACTCCTGCAGGGCCTGGCGCACCGCGGTTTGCAGCGCTTCGGCCGGAACGGTAGTATCGTGGGTCCCGGCGGGCAAGTCCTCACTGTTCAGGCCAAAAATGATATTGCCATGGGCGGTCTGGTGGGCACTGCTGGCAAAGGTGTGCAGGATGGGTGGGAGCTTTTCGGTGACCAGGCAGCAGCCGCGGTTGGGCCGCACCGGCGCCGGGATCCCCAGCTTTTCCCCGATCTCGCAGCTCCACAGGCCGGCGCAGCAGATGACATGATCGGCAGTGACGCGGCCACGGTCGGTCAGCAGCGCCGTGATGCGGCGGTCGCTTATTTCAAAGTCCAGCACCTTGGTAAAGGTGCATACCTCCGCCCCCAGGCGCTTGGCGGTCTGGATGTAGGAATCCACCAGCAGGAAGGGATTGATGTGGGCGGAATAGGGCTCATACCGGGCGGCGATCATACCGTTGCGCCGCATGGCCGGTTCCTTTTCCCAGGCTTCCTCCGGGGAGAGGATCCGGACGACATCATAGCCCGCGGCGGCGCCCATTTCGGCGGCCTTTTGGGCGGCGGCTATATCTTTTTCGGTGTAAAGCGGCTTAAGGGATCCGGTAACGGTAAATTCAAAAGGCCGGTCCAGCTCATGCTCCAGCAGGAACAGCCGCAGGAAGGAGCGGATCGCCAGCTCCTCCATAAAAAGCGGCTGCCGGTCAAAGGGGCCGATCCAGGCGACGGTGCCGCTGCTGGTGCCGCTGCATATTTCATTCTGTTCCAGCAGCAGGACTTCCCTGCCGTGGAGGCTGAGCTGATAGGCCAGGCTGGCGCCCAGCACGCCGCCGCCAATGATAACAAACTCGCTGTGCTGCTTCATGTGTCCTCCTCCCCGGCCAAAAGGGCCGAAAGCGGCATGGGCCGCACCGGGGGGCGGGGACTGGGGTATTCCTCCGCAGGGGGCAGGCGGCCCAGCTCCGCTATCAGAATAGCCTCCACCAGCGGGCGGCAGGTGCGCCCCTGGCACAGGCCCTTGCCAGCCCGGGTCATCCGCTTGATGCCATCCACGGTGGTGGCGCCATCCCGGATGGTCTGTATGATCTCACCCTTGGTGATCTCCTCACACCGGCAGATGATAATGTCCTTATCCTTCATGGAGCGCCTCCTTTCCGCTTGCGGGGAGAAATCCCCGGGCGGTATCCAGCAGGGCCAGCGGCACCCTCAGCGTCACCACCGCCGTTTGGTGAAAAGCCGGCGGGCACAGCACCCGATGGATGGTCCCTTCTCCCACTGGCCGGCCGCGGCGGTCGGTAAGGATGACCGACTGCCCCACAATGGGCAGGGGAGTAAATTCATATGGGAGAGAAAGCAAACCCTCGCTCCCGGAATAGGTATCATCGGTGACAAAGATGGCCTGGCCCGGGCAGCACGGAATGCACAGCCCGCAGCCGGTGCATTTTTCCCGGTTCAGGCGGGGCAGGCTGCTCAGGCCCTCCGCCATGGTAATGGCCCCCTGGGGGCAGGCGGTACAGCAGGGGTTGCAGGGAATCTCCTCGGTGCATTCGATAACGGCATGGGGGCCGTGTTTCAGCTGTTCTGCCACTGGGCATACCTCCTCTCCAGTTCTGCTTTGGCGGCGCCGCGGGCTTCCCCGTGGGGGCCGGTGCGCAGCTGGGCCGCACGCCGGCGGATCTCCTCCATCTGCCGCCCGGCCTCTGCTTCCTCCAGCAGGCCCAGCGCCGCGGCAATGGCCGTCCCGGCCAGTCGGCCTTCTTCCATGGCCGTGCTGGCCTCCTCTATCCCGGCCACATCTCCGGCCACATAAATGTCCGGATCGGTGGTGCACAGGTTGCCGCTGTGCAGCGGCAGATAGCCGCCCATCGGCGGCAGGTGGGTCAGGCCCACATTGGCCATGCGCAGAAGTTCTATCGAGGGGGTAAGCCCCACCGCCAGGCAGACGGTATCAGCCGCGATGGTCTGCTCGGTGCCGGGGATGGGCCGGTACCGCTCATCCACCCGGCCAATGGTCACCTCCTCCACCGAATCCCCGCCTCGGGCCTCCAGTACGGTATGCCCGGTAAGGATAGGCACCCCGGCCCGCATCAGTTTATTGGCATGGACAGCATAGCCGCTGATCTGGGGCTTGGCCTCCACCACGGCGGCCAGGTGCGCTCCAGCCTGCAGCAGCTGGAAACCCACCACAAAACCCACATTGCCGCTGCCCACCATGATGATCCTGCGGCCGGGCAGCACCCGGTTCAGGTTTACCATGGTCTGGGCAGCGCCCGCGCCCATCACACCGGGGAGGTCCCAGCCGGGGAAGGCCAGGGCTTTTTCGGTCGCGCCAGTAGCAATCAGGAGCTTTTCCGCCTGGACGATGCGGCTGTGCCCGGCATGGGTAACGCCCAGCCGTCCTCCGGGAAAGATACCGTAAACGGTGTGGGAAAGGCAGATCTCCACCCCGGCCGCTTCACATTCCGCCAACAGCTGGTGGCCCAGCTCCACCCCGCGTACCCCGGCCCCGTGGTGCCCGGAGCCAAAAAACTTGTGAATCTGCTTAAAGAGCTGACCGCCGGGGCGGTCGTTTTCATCATAAACGGTGACCCGCGCGCCGCAGCGGGCCAGCACCGCCGCCGCGGAAAGCCCGGCAGGCCCGGCCCCCACTATGGCCACCTGGGGGTTCTCACGCATGGGGATCACCCCACTTCCCCAGACGATGCTGTGTTTCCACCCGCATGCCTTCCTCCACACGGGTGATGCAGGTACGCACCCCCGGCACGCCATTCACCGTCATGGCACAGTCGGTACAGCGCCCAATGGCGCAAAAGATGCCCCGTGGATGGTCCTCGCGGGCTGTGTGGCGGAACACCCGCACCCCAGCCGCCGTCAGCGCCGCCGCAATGGGCTCGCCCTCAATAGCGGAAAGCGGTTTTCCATCAAAGTATATCGTCACCTGCCTGCCCTGCGGCTGCTCCCCCAGGATGGGGTGCTGCCGGATACGCAGGCCGGTTTCCCTCTGTTCTGTTTTCATTGGATTTCCTCCTGTTTTTTGGTATGGCAAAAAGGATGAGCCGGAGGCTCTACCTCCTCATACGGCTCACCAGCGTCTTTTTGATGACACGCCGGAAACAGAACGGCCCAATGGCGGAATTTTTCATAAAATCGCGGTTGCTCCCAAATTAAATACTGTATACTGTCAACATAAATATAGGGGATTTTGGTGATTTCGTCAATAAAATTTGGTCAAATTGGCGTCTTCTTAACGATTTATGTATATTGTATACAATATTGTGGAATGAATATTGGCGCGATTGTTCATAGACTTTTCCTACAAAAAAGTGTTAATGTAAAAAAGGAGAGTTTGCCGACAGTCGACAGTCAAGCTTTGACCGGCCCTCTTCGACCGTATAAAGAATCGCAGATAAAAACGGAAAGGACAAAAGATCATGAAGAGACTCAAAGTTTTCCTCAGCCTGCTGCTGGCCTGCGCACTGGTTTTCGCCTGTGTTGGCTGCGGCGAAAACAACAACGATCCCGATACCCCCAAGCTGCAAACCTTTAGTGCCGGCTGCTCCGCTTCCGGCGGCGCCTTCAATGTAGTAGGCACCGGCTGGTGCACCGTTATGAACTCCGTATTCAGTGGCAAGTATTCCATTACTGCCGAAACTACCGGCGGCGCCACTGCTAATACTGCCCTCATCGAGACCGGCGAGTGCCAGTTCGGTGTAGGCGGCGCTTCCTCCACCCTGGAAGCCTATGAAGGTGTAGCCGAATGGACCGGCGGCCAGAAGATGGTCAAGTCCCGCGTTATCGCCCCCATGTATGAGATGTCCCTCACCGCGTTCGCTCTCTCCAGCAGCGGCATCGAAACCTGGAGCGACCTGGAAGGCAAGACCGTTGGTCTGGGTTCCAAGGGCTCCGGCGTGGATCCCGTTCTGCGCAAGCTGCTGGATGCCATGGGCATCAATGTAACCGTACACAATGACGCCTGGGGCACTACCGTAGAGGCTCTGAAGGACGGCACCATCGATGCCGTTATCACCCAGGCTGCCGGCGCTTGGCCCTCCCTGGCCGAGACCGAAGCCACCCACGAGGTCAATATCCTGCCCATGACCGAAGAGCAGGTCAAGATCGTGTGCGAGATGACCCCCTACTATGTTCAGAGCTATATCCCCGCCGGCACCTATAAGGCCAACGCCGATAAGGATATCCTCTCCTGCTCCATGTGGGCCTTCTTTATGGCCAGCGAGGATGTGGATGATGAGGTCGTTTACGATCTGACCAAGGCCACCTGGGAGCACTATGACGATATGGTCACCGTTTATGCCGGTCTGGCCGGCGGCCTCAAGCTGGAGAATATCCCCAATATGCCATTCCTGTTCCATGATGGCGCCATCAAGTATTATCAGGAGCAGGGCATCCAGATGGCAGAGGTAGCCCCCGGCTTCTCCCCCTCCTGATGTCTGCCCCACGCATTTGAACCAATAAACCCGCAGGCGGCCGGCCGCAGCGCCGGCCGCCTGTTCCCTTTTCCGCAAAGCCTGACCCCTGCTCCAATAAAACCCGACCGATTTTTTGTGATGGGAGTTAACCTATGAGTGACAAAGTAACTACGGGGGGCGTTTCTCCCCGCGCTGATAATATCTTCAAGATCATCATTACCGTGCTTGCGCTGGTCATGTGCTTTATCCAGATTGGCAAGTATATCAGCATCGGCGGCAAACCGATCGTCAATATGTATTATCTGCGCATTTATGCGCTGCACTATATGTTCGGCATGCTGTTCGCCTTCCTAATGTACGACTGGAAGGGCAAGGCATCTGGCTGGACCGGACTCAAAAAGAAATGGCCGGATCTCATTCTCTCCGCCGCTGCCATTGCCGTGGCGGTCTATGTCATGATCGATCCCTCCAGCTTCCAAACCCGTCTTTCCATCACCGCCAATCAGAATGACATCATCTTTGGCGCCCTGGCCACCGTGGTCACCATTGCCGCGGCGTACAAGCTCTCCGGCAAGGCGCTGCCCATTATGGCGGTCATCTTCATCGGCTACGCCTTCCTGGGCAAGTACATCCCCGGCGGCTTTGGCCACAGGGGATATTCCCTGCAGCGTGTTATCGTCAATATCTTCGGCGACCAGGGCATCTGGGGCTCCGCCCTGGCCACCTCCTGCAATATCATCTTCCTGTTCATCCTGTTCGGCGCCTTTTTGGAAGTCAGCGGCGCCAATGAGATCTTCCGGGATCTTTCCATTTCGCTGGCGGGCGCCAAGCGCGGCGGCCCCGCCAAGATCGCCGTTATCTCCAGCGCCATCATGGGCACCATTTCCGGCAGCGCCATCGCCAATGTAGTCACCACCGGCGCTTTCACCATCCCGCTGATGAAAAAGCAGAAGTACCGCGATGAATTTGCCGGCGCGGTGGAAGCCGTTTCCTCCACCGGCGGCCAGCTCATGCCCCCTGTTATGGGCGCCGCGGCCTTCCTGATGGCCGAAGCCACCGCCATCCCTTACGGCACCATCTGCCTGGCGGCACTGGTTCCGGCCCTGATGTACTATATCTGCATCTTCAGCACCGTGGATGTGGAATCGCTAAAGGCCAACCTGACCGGCATGGATCTCAAGGATATCCCCAAGCTGCTGCCGGTGCTGAAAAAGAGCACCAAGCTGCTGCTGCCCATCGCCGTGCTCATCCTTTCGCTGTGCGTATTCGGCTTTTCCACCTCCCGCTCGGCGCTATATTCCATGGCCATCCTTATCGTCTGCTGCTGCTTCGATAAAGATGACCGCTTCTCCCTGAAAAAGCTGGTGAATGCCCTGCGCTCCGGCGCCATCGGCTCCACCACCGTTATCACCGCCACCGCCATCTGCGGCATCATCATCAGCATGCTCACCATGACCGGCCTTGGCGTCAAGTTCTCCTCCCTGCTCATCTCCCTCGGCTCCAGCAGCCTGCTCATTTCCCTGCTGCTGGCCATGCTGGTGTGCATCGTACTGGGTATGGGCCTGCCCACCGCCGCCGCTTACATCATCGCTTCCTCCACCATCGCCACCGCCCTCATCAAGCTGGGCGTTCCGGTCCTGGGGGCGCACATGTTCCTGTTCTACTTCTCCTCCATCGCCTGCATCACCCCGCCGGTGGCGCTGGCCTCCTATGCCGCGGCCGGCATCTGCAAAGCCCCGCCCATGAAGGTCAGTATGGAAGCGGTCAAGATCGGCATCGTGGCATTCCTGGTGCCCTATGCTTTCATCTACAATCCCTCCATCCTCACCTACGATTTCAGCAGCCCCTACATGATCCTGGATACCATCGTCACCTTTATCTGCTGCGTCGTGGATGCTCTGCCCATCTCCTATGTGGTACAGGGGTACCATTACCGGCCTATCCGCCTGTATGAGCGCGCCATCTTCCTGGCGGTCGCCATTGGGCTCATTTGGCCCGGTGTGGTGGTCCCGCTCATCTCGCTGGCGGTATTCCTGCTGTTCTGGCTGCCCGCCCGCGCCAGGTACTACAAGGAAAACCCCAAGTTGCCCACCCCGGCAGCCAACTGACCTATCATCTCTCTATCTCTCCTAATATAGCAAAAACCCGGTGGCCGGCAGCAATGCCGGTCATCGGGCTTTCCTTATAGAGAGAGGTGATTATTCCCGGTCATGGATATCACTGACGATGCGGTAATACACATTGCCGGTAATGCGGTAGATAAGGGCATACAGCACCCCGAACGCCACAAAGCTGATGACAGTGGTGATGGCAAAAAGCCCCACATTGTTCAGGTTAAAGAGCAGCAGCAGTCGGCGAATCATGGGGAAGGCAAAGGCCAGGTGCAGCCCGGCCATCACCAGCGGCAGATAAAATACCGTAAGCAGCTGGCTGTTGATGCTCCTCCGGATCTCGGCCTTGGTCATACCCACCTTCTGCATGATGCCGAAGCGGGACTGGTCCTCATACCCCTCCGAGATCTGCTTGTAGTAGATAATGAGCACAGCGGCAAAGAGGAACTCCACGCTGAGGATAATACCCAGACAGAACAGCCCGCCGTAGGTGCCGAAGAAATCCGCCTCATTCATGGTGCGGCACTCGATGGTGCGGGTGCGGATGCCATGGGCTTCGGTATAGTCATCATGCATACCGATATTGGCATCATACAGGCTGTTGCTGATCTCCGCCTGCTTTTCGGCGGGCAGCCCCGTATCAAAACCGTAGTTCCACCGGCACGCGGGATACTGCCCCAGCGCCGCCAGGCCATACTCGGCTTCGGTCAGGTCCGGAACGACAAGCACCAGCGTGGGGGCGATATCCATGGCGATATTGCCGTCCTCCAGCGGAGTATCCAGATAGCTTGCCACATCATAGTGCAGGCCGTAGCCAAAATCCACCTCTTTGCCGGAAAAGCGGGAGTCACGGGCGGTATAGACCGCCGCCTCGCCGGGAGCCAGGGTAATATTCTCCCCGGTAAGGGCATTGTAATCCGAGACTGGGACAAAAGTGAAGTTGTATATCTCGCCATCGGGCTCATAGGTCGTCTGCGAATTCTCATCTATGCGCTCAAAATCGGCACGGGTGCCGTTCAGATAGCCGAAGATGCGCAGACAGCGCCAATCCTGAACATTTTGCGGGGCGCAGTTTTTCTGCTCCAGCACGGCAAGGATCTCCTCCCGCAGCTCCGCGACGGAATCATCGGTCAGAAAATCGGTGCTTTCCACGCTGTAGCTGACCGAAAGTTCCCGCGGGTAGCGGGCCAGCAGGGAGTCCTCCGCCCCGAAATACAGGCTGGTGGTGGAAGAAAGCATCACCAGCACCATAGTGGCCAGGATGCACACCGAGGCCAGTCCCGCGCCGTTGCGCTTCATGCGGTAGGCCATGGAGGAAACCGAAACAAAATGCCGGGGATTATAGTAGTAGGCGGTGTTCTTCTGCAATTGGCGGCACAGCAGCACACTGCCGCTGATCATGATAAGGTAGGTGGCGAGGATGACCAGCACCACCGCCACAAAGAACAGCGCCAGCGCCATCAGCGGCTCCTTGATGGTGACCGCCATGTAGTAGGCCACCCCCAGCAGGATAAAGCCCAGCAGACCCAAAAACCAGTTGGCGCGCGGGGGCTTTTCGCCGGCGGCCTCACTTTGCAGCAGCTGGATGGCCGAGGTGCGCCCCACCGCGATGGCCGCCCGCAGCAAAAGCAGCAGATGAATGACCCCGAAAATAAGCAGCGTGGATATAATAGCCGGAACACTGACGGAAAAGACATAGCTGATACCGCCGCGCATCAGGTTCATCAGGCCCAGCTCCGCCAGCTTGGAAAAGGCGATGCCGCACAGCAGCCCCGCCGCCGTAGTACCAATGGCCACAAAAATCGTTTCCCATATCTCAATGCGCACCAGGTGGCGGCGCCCCATGCCCAGGATGTTATAAAGACCGAATTCCTTTTTGCGGCGGCGCAGCAGGAAGGAGTGGGTATAAAAGAGAAAAATACAGGCGAAGATGGCCACCACCCAGCCGCCCAGCGCCAGAATGGTGGAAGCGGTAGACCCGCCGCGCATGCCATCCAGCATTTCATTGTGCTGCAAAAAGATGATGATATAGTACATCATCGCCATACCGGTACAGGTAAGCAGATAGGGCACATACAGGCGCTTGTTTTTCCGGATCCCGGCCAGCGCCAGCCGGGGATACAGCCCGAATTTCATTGCTCCATCCCTCCCGTCGCCAGCAGGGTCAGGGTACCGCTTATCTCCTGGTAGAACTGTTCTTCGGTGCGGCCGCCGCGGTACAGCTGGTGGAATACCTCACCGTCCTTGATGAACAGCACCCGCCCGGCGGTACTGGCCGCCCGTACCGAGTGGGTGACCATCACAATGGTCTGCCCGCCGCGGTTCAGCTCGCCAAAGAGCCGCAGCAGCTCATCGCTGGAGCGGGAATCCAGAGCGCCGGTCGGCTCATCCGCCAAAAGCAGGCTGGGCTGGGTAATGATGGCGCGAGCCACCGCCGCCCGCTGCTTCTGCCCGCCGGAAACCTCATAGGGGTACTTTTTCAGCAGCTCGGCAATCCCCAGCCGCCGGGCAATGGGCGTCAGCTTTTCGTTTATCTCCCGGTAGCTCTTGCCCGCCAGCACCAGCGGCAGGGCGATGTTATCCTCCAGCGAGAAGGTATCCAGCAAGTTGAATTCCTGGAATACAAATCCCAGATTATCCCGCCGGAAGGCGGCGGCATTGGCATCTCCCACCCTGGAAAGCTCCCGGCCATCCAGTACCACACTGCCCGCCGTGGGCTTATCCAGCGCCGCCAGGATATTCAGCAGGGTGGTCTTGCCGCTGCCGCTTTCTCCCATCACGGCCACATATTCGCCCTGCTCCACACTAAAACTGACATTGCGCAGCGCCTCCACCCGGTTCCCGCCAAAGCGGGTGGTGTAGACCTTGCGCAAGCCCTTTACTTCCAAAATACTCATAAACTAAGCAGCCTCCTTGCATTGGTTCCCGGCCCCACCGCAGATGGGACCGCTCCTTACTGCTGCTATTGTAGCAGGGGTGGGGCCTGCCCCGCCATCGATATGGCTTACATTTCCCGCCCCAAATCTTACATTTTTGTAAGGTTTCCGGCACCCCGCGCTTTCCTCGACCGGCTTCCTGCTGGGGGCAGGCTTCGGCCCGCAGGGCAACCCGCCCTGGAGGGCGGGTTTGGGCGGCTTCGCCGCCCTACGGCCGCCTGCGGCGGCCGGCCCTGCGGGCCGCTCTCCCCTCCCCGGGGCTTGTCCCTTTCATTCCACCCGCAGGGGGTACTGCATAAAATCCAGCAGCAGGGTGGTCCCCATGCCAGGGGTGCTCTCGGCCGTCAGCCCTACCCCCAGGTTGCGGCAGATGCGGCTGCACAGGTACAGCCCCAGCCCGCTGGCCCGCTTGTCCACCCGGCCGTTCTGCCCGGTATAGCCCTTTTCAAAGATGCGCGGCAGGTCCTCCGGCGCGATGCCGATGCCGGTATCCCGGATCGCCAGCACCCGTTCCCCAGCCAGCTCCACCGTGATGCTCCCCGCCCGGGTGTATTTCAGGGCATTGGAAAGCAGCTGCTCCAGCACAAAGCACAGCCACTTTTCATCGGTAAGGACGGTAAGCCCCGTCGGGGTATAATCCAACC
>CALERQ010000028.1 GCA_937907305.1 uncultured Clostridia bacterium
CCAATGACGGTGCCAATGGTGGTGAAGATGAAGCCGTAAACGACGGCATTGGGTGCGAAGGTGAACAGAACCGGGCAGTCAAGTGCCGGACGGGCACCGGGGACGATCTTCTGCGCAATGCCATTGAAGGCGGGAACCAGCTCGGCAATGAGCAGACGAACACCGGTGAGCAGAATGAACAGACCAACGCAGAAGGTGATACCCTGGAGAATAGCGAAGACGATGTAGTTCTTTCCGCCGGCGGCTTCCGCTACTACCTCGGGACCGGCCAGGATGGCGAGCAGCACATAGAGGGGAACCATGACGGAAGCGACTGCAAGGTAAGTATCCTGCAGGAAGGACAGCTTGGGGCTGAACTTGGTATCCTCGGTGGATTTGGAAACATCACCGGTCAGCTTGGCAACACCGGCACTGAGAACATAACCCAGGGTGCAGAAGTGGCCGAGAGCGATATCATCGCTGCCGGTGATCTTGCGGACGAAGGGCTGTGCCATGGCGGGGAATACGACGCAGCAGATACCACCCAGGATGGCACCGATGCCGATGGCGAGACCGTGGCCGAAGCCGCAAAGGCCCACACCAAAGAGGATGCTGGCCATAGCGATGTAAATGGGAGCTTCACCATTGAGGAAGACATATTTGAGCTTGGTGAAGCGGGCCAGAATCAGGTTTACCACGAAGATGCCGGCATAAACCAGGGCAATATCGCGGCCGACGACTTCATTCTGCATGGCAACAGCCAAAACAGCTTCGATGGACGCGACAGCGCCATCAATGCCGAGGCCGGCAGCAAACCATACGCTGAAGGGCTCCAGAGCGCCGACGATTACATTGGCGCCCGCAGACAGAACCATAAAGCCCATCATGGTCTTGAATGTTCCGCTCAGGCAATCGGCAAAGGACTTCTTTTGAAGAATGAGACCCAGCAGGGCAACGAGGCCCAGGATAACGGCAGCATTGATAAGAATGTTGTCAATGATAAAATTAAGAATTGCCATAATAACCTCCCTATTTTATCCTCAGTTTTGAATGGAAAGCCGCATTTGAGGCATTTTATATCCAGCCGTTTTCTTCCAGGATCGGCTGTAATTTTGTTTTGATCTCCTGTCTGTTGATCAGGCTGTTCAGATAAATCTTGTTGGGGAAAGAATTGAATTTATCGAAGTGCGGTTTGAAATTGACACCGGCGATGAGAATATCAGCGGTCTTGGAAGCGGCGGAGAGCATATCGCTGTGATCGACCTTGGCCTGTACGCCCAGCTCCTTAAGAACAGCTTCTACGGCCATTTGGCAAACCAGGCTGCTGCCGCAGCCATTGCCGCACACCATCAAAATACTAAGCATCTTTGGAATCACCTTCTTCTTGTTATATTTTGGAATAATCTATTGGGACCTGACCGCGTTCTCTAACAAATTATTGCAGAAATACAGTAGGATGTTAATTGTTTTTGCAATAAATTACAAAGAGAATCCCTTTGGCTTATAAACACATTAACATTTCATCCATACAATGTCAACAGTTTTAGCCACAAAGCATAAAAAACCGCAGATTGACCAAATAAATGCATCTATTTTTGCATAATACGACAAACAAAAGGGCGTTGATAATTATTTCGTTGCAAAGTATTGCAATAGTTTGCAACATGTCCTATAATGGAGACAGTTACTGCGGAAATGGAGGGAAGAAAGTGCTATTAAAAGAAATCGTGGAAGGGAAGCGTTATGCGTTCTATAAAGAGGCGGCCAACTGGAAGGATGCCATAAAAAAGAGCTGCGCCCCTCTGGTGGCAACAAACTGTGCCACAGAGGAATATGCGCAGCGCATTATAGAATGTGTGGAGGAGCTGGGCCCCTATATCGTGATCGTGCCGGGACTGGCGATTCCGCATTCCACCAAAGGCTCCCCCGGTGTGCAGAGAACATCGATTGCCTTTGCAAAGTTTGAAACACCGGTGCGTTTTGATGAAAACGACCCGAATAAAGATGCCATCCTGTTTTTTACCCTGGCAGCGGTGGATGAGGAAGAGCATCTGAAGAATATGCGGCAGCTGTTTCTGATTCTTTCCGATGAGAAACTGCTGGAAAAGCTGGCACAGGTGAACACCGCAGAAGAGCTTTTGGCACTGGATCAGTTACTTTCCTGATCAAGGACCTTCACCAGTTCTAACGGCGTTTTTATTGTGGCCAGGGGTTCTTTGGCACTACCAAACCCGTAGGCCGCATGGATGAAGGGACATCCGGCCAGCGTGGCGCTGGCTTCGTCCATTTCGGTATCACCAATATAGACGGGGGTGGCCAACTGATGCCGAGTGATGACATCCCGGATATTTTCGGCCTTTGGTTTTTTGCTGCGGCCCTCGCATTCATAGTCGGTAAAGTACTGCTGAAACCCAGTAAACCGGAAGAAGCTTTCGATATAACCATCCTGGCAATTGCTGACCAGAAACAATGGGTGCCGGCTGGAAAGCGCTTGGAGCATTTCTTCCACACCGGGGTAGACAATACCGCCGTGGGTGGAAAGGTAATCGCATTCTTCCTTTCCGCAGATGTCAAAGATGTAGGCAGGATCTTCCCCAATGCCGGTAAATAGGGTATGCGCGATCTCGGAGGCAGTCATCCCCATGATGCTTTGGATTTCGGAAAGGGAGGGCGCTTCTTTAACACCAAACCGCTGGGTGAGCGTTAGACGCCAGCTTTCGGCAACACTGCGGCAGGAATCCCACAGAGTCCCATCCAGGTCGAATATGATCCCATCGAATTTCATAATAAAGCCCTCTTTTCATCGCAAAATGTTTCCGGTTCTTTTGCTGTTTTACAATCTACCACAGGATATCCTCATTTTTCAAGAGGTGGAATAAAAAATTTCGGAAGGAGTTTTTCAATGATCGACACAAGCAACTCTATTTTTTGGAAGGAAATTTTTGAGCAACCAGAGGCGGTAGCGAACTGTCTGGCGGCTAACCGTGAGGTGTGTAAACAGATCGCGGCCGAAGTAAAGGAAAGATATATCAAGACCGTTGTGCTGGTTGGGCGCGGCTCCAGCGACCATGCAAACCTGGTGGGACGGTACTTGTTTGAGACAAAGTGCGGGATGGTAACCAGCATCAGCGCCCCCAGCGTGGTTACGGCGTACAAATCCGCGCCGGATTATTCCAATGTACTGATGATTGCGGTTTCTCAGTCCGGAGGTGCCCAGGATATCTACGAGGTGATGAAGGCCTGTGATGAACAGGGCGGCATCTGTGTCAGTGTGACCAATGTGGAAGGTTCCCTGATGACGCAGGCGGGTAAATATAAGATCAATAACCACTGCGGACCCGAAAACAGCGTAACCGCCGGCAAATCCTACATGACACAGGTCATGGTACTGACGATGATTGCTGCCTATATTTCGGAAGATACGGAGCTGCTGCAGACCCTGGACATAGCGCCCGAGATCATTTCCGAGTCGCTGGCAGTGCTGGAAAGCCAGGTGCGGGATGTGGTGCGGTTCTACCGGGAAACCGAGCATATGATGGTCATTGGCCGTGGGCTGATGGATGCCTTGGCCAATGAAACGGAGTTGAAAATTCAGGAGACCAGCTACCTGGATGCTCGCTGCTATGGCTCGGCGGATTACCGCCATGGCCCGATTGCGACAGCCCAGCGGTTTGTACCCTATCTGTTCTTCCTGGCAGATGAAAAGACCGACTACTGTGCGGAAGCCCTGCTGCACCGGCTGAAGGAAGAGAGCAATATCTGGTGTACCGTTGTGACGAATAAGGAGAAGTACCTATCGCTGGGTGATACAAGTGTGCTTCTTCCTGTGAAATATGATGGCATTCAGGCGGTGTTTTCCGGCGCTGTATTCTCACAGATGTTTGCCTGTTTGTGCAGCCTTTCCCGGGGATACGACCCGGACCACCCCAAGGGTGTAAGCAAGAAAACCGTAACAGTCTAAAGAATACTGAAAACATCAATACAGAAAGGACGAAAGCTGAATGGATAGTAATGCCCCTTCCATGCTGAAATACATCATGGAAACACCGGCGCAGGTCCGCTGCAATATCAAAAATGCCGAGTCCCTTACGGCCAAGATGGTATCGCTTTTTACGGCCCGGCCCTACAAAAGTGTTTGGCTGGTAGCCTGTGGCTCCAGCTGTAATGCAGCCCACTGCGCGCGGTATTATATGCGGGAATACCTTGGAGTTGAGGTAAAGGTCATTACACCGTTTACCTTTAACCACTATGAACATGACATGGGCAAGGATGACTTTGTGGTCTGCATTTCCCAAAGCGGGTGCAGCACCAATACCATCGAATCCCTGCGCCTGTGTAAAAAGCTTGGGGTCCCCGCGATTGGCCTGACAGGGAATGTTCATTCCGATTTTGAGCGAGAGGCCGATGATGTGGTGGACTATGGCCTGGGAGAAGAAAAATTGGATTTTGTATCCAAGGGCGTAGTTACGCTGACGGTATTCCTGATGCTGTTTGCGCTGTATGCAGCGCGTGCCCAGGACAGGATAAACGACGAGCAGGTGGAAGCAGAAAAGGCACAGATGCTGCTGGGCATAGATAATTATGAAGAGCAGATCAGGAACTTCCCGGCATACTTCGAGGCCAACAAGCAGAAACTGCTTTCGATGGAGCGGGTGTATGTGATTGGCGCGGGTGCAAACTATGGCACAGCCCTGGAAGGCGCGGTGAAGATTGGCGAGACGGTACATATTGTAGCCGTTGGCTATGAGGTAGACGAGGCCATTCATGGACCGCAGATCCAGCTGACCCCCAACTACAATTTCATTTTTATTGATCCGGGCGATGAGACTGCCCCGAGGATTCAGCAATCCTATAAGGCGGCACGGGCCATGACGGATCGCGTGTTTATCCTAAGCAATAACCACGAGATAACCGGGAAAGAAGTGATGCGCGTGACGCATGCCATCAAGGAAAAGCTGACCCCGCTGTATACGCTGGCTTTCATCCAGTTGATCTCGTACTATGTGGCGGAAACCAATTCCACCTGGAAACAGCACCCGCTGATGAAGGACTATAAGGAAATTCTTTCGGGGAAATCGGCTACATACCAGGCTTATGACTGCACCTGATGCGGTCTTAATATCGAAAACTCATTTTTAGGAGGTATATTATGGATGCAAAAGAGCTGAGAAAATTGAAAAAGTTTTCCGCCCAGCTGCGCATTGACCAGCTGGAAATGTTCAAGCAGCGCGGAATGGGTCATATCGGCGGCTGCCTTTCCGTGACGGAGCTCATCAGTGTGCTGTACGGAAAACAGATGAAGGTTGACCCCAAGAATCCCAACTGGGAGGGGCGTGACTACCTGGTAATGAGCAAGGGCCATGCCGCGCCGGCGGTGGAGGCCGCTTTGGCGGAGCTGGGATTCTTTGATAAAAAGCTGCTGCTGACAATGGACGATATCGGTACCAGAGTTCCGAGCCATGTAGACCGCCTGCTGACCCCTGGTATTGATGTGACCTGCGGCTCTCTTGGACAGGGTGCCAGCGTGGCGGCCGGTATCGCATATGGGCTGAAGCATGCGGGTATCACCGATCAGTATGTCTATGTATGTATCGGCGATGGCGAGCTGAACGAAGGACAGAACTGGGAGGCATTCCAGTTTATGGCCCACAATAAGCTGAACAACTGCATTGTGTTCATCGATAATAACAAGCGCCAGCACGATGGCTACTGCGATGAGGTTCTGAAGCCCTTCAGCTATGAAGAAAAGATGAAGGCTTTCGGTTTCTGGTGCAAGACCGTTGATGGTGCCAGCGAGGAAGCCATCGATGATGGCATCAATGAGGCGAAGGCGGTAAAAGACCAGGCGGTTTGCATCGTTTTGGATACCATCAAGGGCCAGGGCGTCAAGTACTATGAGGAAATGCCGGATAACCATGCGCCAAAGGTATTTGAGGAAGGTCGGGCTGTAATTGATGCCGCAATTCTTGAACTGAGAAAAATAACGGAGGAGGAATAAGCAATGCTGAAGGAAAATAGGACTCTTGGCGGCGAACTCCGCAACCAGCTGGTTGCAACCGTAACGGAAATGCTGGAAAAAGACGATCGCATCATGGTACTGGATGCAGATTTGGGTGGTGCTTCTTTTTTCCTGCGCTTCAAGAAATCTCATCCCGATCGTTTTGTAGACTGTGGTATTTGTGAGGCAAATATGGTGGGTGTGGCGGCTGGACTCTCTCTGCGCGGCTATATCCCGGTGGTACACACCATGTCGGCTTTTGTGGCCCGTCGTGCGCTGGATCAGCTGTATATCTCCTGCGCCTACCAGAACAACACCATCAATGTATTTGGTTCGGATCCTGGCATCTGCTCCGGTTTTGATGGCGGTACCCACACCTGTTTTGAAGACTTGGCCATTATGAGAACCATTCCCCATGCCATCGTGTGTGACCCCTGCGATCAGGTGCAGCTGGACTGGATGGTTCGGGAGTGCCTTTCCCGCAATGATGGTGCCATCCATTATATCCGCGCGTACCGCAAGAATGTTACCGAGGTCTATGAGCCCGGTACCAAGTTCGAGCTGGGCAAGGGCAAGGTTCTTATCCCCGGTGATGAGGTGCTGCTGGTCGGCAGCGGTTATCTGATGGGCGATGCCCTGACTGCGGCGGAAGAGCTGAGAGCTCAGGGTATCAGCGTGGAAGTGGTTGATCCGGTTACCATTAAGCCTTTCGATGAGGAACTGATCCTGAACGAGGCCAAGGGCAAGAAGCTGGTTGTTACCTACGAGAACCACGGTACGGTAAATGGCATCGGCAGCGCTGTGGCCGATGTGCTGGCCAAGAACGGTGTAGGTGTGCCGCTGCTGAAGCTTGGCGCTACTGAGATTTTTGGCCAGGTGGGTATGGTGGACCTGCTGAAGGAAGCATATAAACTTACCGCAAAGGATGCTGTTGCCGAAATTCTGAAGGCCTGGCATAAAGTAAACTAAAAAAACAGGCATCCGGGTCTATGGACCCGGATGCCTATTCCCTAAAACAGTTATTCTTTTACGATGGTAAAATTCGAAGGAAAACCGATAGAGAGGTTTTCCGGCTCGTAGATAATGATGTTATCAAATGAGCTTAGTGAGGCGAAGCGGCATACGCTGGTCTTTCCGATTTTACTGGAGTCGGCCAGCAATACGCTTTTATCGGCACACCGCATGGCAACCTCCTTTACCGGGACAGTTTCGATATCGTCATTATAGGCCAGCTGGTTGTTTAGCTCGATACCGGAGCAGCCGAAAAAGGCGTAATCGAAATGAAACTGGGAGATCATTTTTTCGGCGTAGGTACCCACGGTGCTTTCGTGGAAATGCATGTATCTTCCGCCGATCAAGAAGATGTCCATATCCATGTTATACAGCTTCCGGGGGATCAGAAGATTGGGTGTGACAATCTTAACGCGTTTATCCTGAATGAAATCGATAAGCTGGGCGACGGAAGTTCCGCCATCCAGGAAAATGCATTGACCGTCCTCAATCAGGCTTGCGGCGGCTTTGGCGATCACATTTTTCTCTTCCATATGTTCCGTCAGTTTTTCGCTGGTGATCAGCGGTGCAACATTTCCCAGGGGGGACCCGCCGGTTTTGGTTGCGCCTGCACGCACTCTCAGTGCCAGGCCTTTTTGTTCCAGCCGTTCAAAGTCTCTCCGGATCGTTGCTTCAGATACATTCAGACTGGCGGCAATCTCCTTGATGGTAACGGTCGTTTCGGCCTCCAGCTTTTGCAGGATGTAATCCATTCGCTCTGTTGCAATCATATAAAAAACTCCTTTAATCCCAATATTCAGCAGGCGCTTTTTCGATAAATCAAAACGCCTCAAAAAGATTCCCTTGGGCAATAAGCCAAAGAATCAAGGTGGGGATAATTTATACTATTAGAATACATCAAAATTGAAAGATAAACAAGCAAATTCTCAAATATTTTGCAAACTATCTTTGATTTATGAAAAGAATACGCAAAATGTGACAAGTACTTTATCAAAGTTTTCATTATAAAGGAAGAACAAAAAACGAGGAGGGCAAATCAGATGAATTATCCGGCTTATATATCGCCTTCAATTGCGTGCTGCCCGCTGGAGTGCCTGGAAGAACATGTGCACCGCCTGGAGCAGCTGGGGATAGAGATGCTGCATGTAGATATTATGGACGGGAATTTTGTGGAAAATTATTGCCTGGGAACGGAATTTATTCCCCTGCTGCACAGGATAACAAAGCTTCCCTTGGATATTCATTTGATGATCCAGCGCCCCGACCAAAAGCTGTCGTTCATCCCATTTGAGAGCGGAGATTATGTAACCATCCATGCCGAAAGCACACCGCATATCCAAAAAACGCTGGCGGAAATACGCCG
>CALERQ010000029.1 GCA_937907305.1 uncultured Clostridia bacterium
CTGAGCCGCAGAACGGATCATATAACTGAGTATCAGGATATATTCGTGCTATATCCAGGATCCCAGCCGCCAGTGTTTCCCGAATTGGGGCAAGGTTTGCAACTTTACGGTAACCGCGCTTGTGCAGAGCCATACCGCTGGTATCCAGCATTATGGTGACAATATCCTTATTAATTGAAAATTGTATCTGGACAGTTGAGCCGGATTCCTCCAGCCAGGCGACGCCATATTTACGTGAAAGACACTTGACCGCAGCCTTTTTGATGATAGATTGGCAATCCGGAACACTATGGAGCTGTGAATTTAGACTCCAGCCCTTAACTGGAAAGGCGTCTTTCTTGCCAATATACTCTTCAAAAGGGATTTTTTCTGCGCCATCAATGAGCTGCTGGAATGTAACAGCCCGAAAGCTGTCCAGGACAATGAGAACTCGCTCGGCGGTGCGCAGATTGAGATTGGCCCGGGCGATCCCCTCCGCATCACCGGTGAATTCTACTCGACCATCAGTAACAGAGATGTCCGCAAACCCAAGACGCTTCAGTTCGCCGCTTAGGACGCTTTCCAAGCCAAACAGGCAAGGCGCACACAGTTTATATAGTTGATTTGTCATGAAAGTTTGTCCTTTCCCGTAAAAAGCGGTGGGAAGCCAACTTGCTTCCCACCGGTAATCACATTACCTTATACGATTCCAATGAGGGTGCTGTTTAGTCATCTAATGGCTGCAATAGGCCATAGTTGCCATCCTTGCGGCGATAAACTACATTAATCTCGCCGGTTTCTGGACTGCGGAACAGGAAGAAGGTGTGTCCCAACATGTTCATCTGCAGGATAGCTTCTTCTGCATCCATGGTTTCCACATGGAACTTCTTGGTCTTGACCAACTCGGTAGCAGGAACGACTTCTTCCTCTAGAACATCAGCTGTACCAAACGCGGTAAAATCCATCGAGGATTTGAGGCGCTTTTCCAGGCGCTCTTTGTTGCGGACAATCTGTTTCTGCAGAACATCCAATACTAGATCCAAAGAAGTTTGGCGGTCATCAGAGGTGCGTTCAGCACGGAAGAACATACCGTGGGACTGAATGGTCACTTCAACGGTTTCATCCTCATTGTGGTTGGTCACAATGATATTTACCACAGGATCGTCATCAAAAAACTTGCCGAGCTTCTTCAGGCGCTTTTCGGCATATTCCTTAAAGCTGTCACGAATCACGGTCTTTTTGCCAATGTAGTTGACGGTCATGATGGTCACTCCTTGCTTGTATGTTATGAAGATTGGTTTCCCTTTCTCCTGTCTATATTATACCAAGCAGACAAGAAATTTGCAATAGAAACTATGCAATTTTGTTAAAAACTTCTCAATTCGTACAAATACCGTCCACAAATACAGCATTTGGCTTTACTAGCAAATCGATGGGATCACGGTCAAATACCAGCAAATCAGCTCGCTTTCCTACTGTGATGGAACCAACTTGATCAGATACACCTGCGGCTTCCGCAGAACGAATTGTGAGAGCTTCCAGAGCCTTCTGCCAGGGTAAACCATCGATTACCGCAATTTTAGCGGAAGCAGCCAGCAGGTCGATTGGAAAAACAAGTGCATCGGTATTAAAAGCGACAGGAACACCGGCTTCGGATAATTTTGCGGCGTTATAGCGCTCTTGATTGCGCAGCTCCGGTTTTGTTCGGGCAGAGATAATGGGACCGACTGAAGCGGTATAACCGCTATCATGCAGGGCTTCCGTGACCAAGTGGCCTTCGGTACAGTGGATGATGACTGCATCAAGATCAAATTCTTTGGCAATACGGATGGCGGTGCAAATATCATCGGCGCGGTGGGCATGGAAATGTGCTTTGATTTTGTGTTCCAGTACTGGCAACAGAGCTTCACACTTCATATCAAATTCGGGCGGGTCAGTCTCTTCATCTTCTTTGGATTTTTGCAGATCCTGCTGATAGCGCTTAGCCTTCATCAGTTGTTCCCGAATGACCGATGCGATGGCCATACGGGTGGCAGGTGTTTCTTCTTTGCCGTTATACACTTTTTTAGGGTTTTCGCCCAGGGCAAATTTCATGGCAGAGGGGGCCTTCAGCACCATTTTATCGATGTAGTTGCCAGTGGTATGCAGTACACACACTTGACCGGCAACGGGATTGGCACTGCCGGGACCTACGGAAACGGTGGTAATACCATATTCCAGAGCCTCCCGGAAGGCGCGGTCCAATGGGTTAACTGCATCAATGGCACGAATCTGTGGGGTGGTGGGGTCAGTCATTTCGTTGGTATCATCCCCCTCGAAATCCAAGCCGCTTTCCCAAATGCCAATATGGCAATGAGAATCAATAAAGCCTGGAGTGACTAAGCAGCCTACGGCATCATACAGTTCTGCTTCATCTCCACGATAGATTCCCTCCCCTACCTCGGCGATTTTACCGTCTTTTATGATAATGTAGCCGTTTTCGATAATGCGGCCGTGATCGCAGGTGTTTATTTTTGCATTGATAATGACCATGTGTTTAGCACATCCTTTCAATGAAATAAAAAGAGCCGGCGTGCTGCACTGCCGGTCGGCTCTTAATATGCATTTACTTCTTTGAGCGACGGTTATTGCCGCCGCGGCGGGTATCCATTACCCGACTTAAATCAGACATTTTATCATCGCTGGTACGCTTGAAGCGTGCCATCATATCTTCGAAGGTATCTCCCGTAGCAGGCATATAGGGCTTGGGTGGCTGATAGATATAGGTATTGTTCCCGCGGGGACCACGGCTATCCCGATTTTCTCGCTGGCCATCACGACTGCGGCTTTGTTGGGGTTTTGGCTCCGGCGGCAGCAGCGCCTTAATGGAAAGGGCGATTTTATTGTTCTCGTTGATGGCGACTACCTTGGCCTTAACACTATCCCCTACCTTTAGGTGTTCATTGATGTCTTTGACATAAGTATTTGCTACTTCCGAGATATGTACCATCCCGGAGCCGCCGCCATCAATATTGACGAATGCGCCAAAATTGGTAATCTTGCTGACCTTTCCTTCTACTACGGTGCCTACACTCAGCTGCATCTACGGTTGTTCCTCCAGAATTGGTTAGATTACGGGACTACGACATAAACATTTTCTTCAGGATCGCAGTAGTCATTTTCGCCGCGTGCTTCCTGGTTCAAATAGTAATCGCTATTTTCCAGCATACGGTCTATTTCGTCATTTTCGGCTTGTTGATTGACCACACGCTGTTGTGCATCGGCCAGCTCGTTTTTCATCTGGGCGGCCTGCACACGGCCCTTTACAAAATATACCGCAATGAGTAGTACAAGAAAAACGATGACGAGACTTAGAATGCGGTTGGTCTGTTTGATGGTCAGGTGCTTTTTCATTCCCGTTTTCCTCCGTACTATTTTTTGATACTTTATTATACAACAGCCAATGGGACTTTTTCAAGCTGTTTTTAGGCATTTTCCGCTTGATAGTGGATTTTTTACAGACAGTGGATATGAAATGAAAAAGCCGCTGAGTCAAAGTGATGATCGGACGCAATAAAAAGGAAAAAACACGGTGGACCATCCGCAGTAGCCTGTTGAGAAAACTGATCACCAACCGGCTGACTGTATTATGGTACAGCAGCCAGCCGATAATAATGCCAAGGATGATGAAGTAACGCAAGCGTCCGGCCGATTCCATGAGTAGATAGTTGAACAGCAAGACTCCGAACAGAAGGAAATAGAGAATATCAAGGATAATATGGGGTTGTGCCTGCACAGGAAATAATCCGCGAATGGCGTAGAATACATCATAAAGAAAACTGAGCAAGGCACCAAGCAGCAGCGACTGCAAAAACTGTATAACGGGAGGAGCTGCGGATATCAGTGTCACGCCAGAACATGCCCCCCTTTTTTAGCGGAACAGACGGCCAAAAAAGCCGCTGGATTGCGGTTGGTTATCAGTATAGGTCAGGCTGATAATCTCTCCTTCCAAAGAAAGATCGCCGCTTTCCACATCAATGCGGTTGATATGCAGGTCATAACCGTGGATAATGAGCTCGCCCAGTTCGGTGGCTAGGGCTACGGTTTCTTCATCGAAGCTCTCTACATCAGTCACGCCGCTGACAGAAAGCCGTTTTCGATCTTCAACTACGAGGGTGTGTGGAGCACTCATTGTGGTAGAGTTCATGTTTTTCATGCTTTCCATTTTTTGTCCCCCTTTTTATAAAAATGGTGAGGTATTGCTACACTATATGCGGCGTCGGGACAAAATATCCAGAAAAAGAAAAGCCTGAGAGATTTGAACCCTCAGGTCATATTCTTTACGAGAATGTTTCATGAAACATTTTGAAGGTAATTTACCCGAAAAAGCTGATTTGACTGCTTTCCGGCAGAGCGGCCAGTGAACCATGCTCCCGGAGCAGATCAATAATCGTTTTACTGACACCGGCACGGGTTGTCAAGTCATCGATGGAAAGGTAAGTACCTTTCTTCCCAGCTTCCGCCAAGGAGGTAGCAGCGGCAGCGCCCAATCCTTTTAGCGCCGTGAATGGTAAACGCAATTTATCTCCTTCCAGACGATACAATGTTGCATCGGACTGGTACAGATCTACGGGAAGTAGCTCAATTCCGCGCAAAAGCATTTCATAAGTTACCTGCAATGTTTCTAACTGATCGCTCTCCTTTTGGGAGATATCATTCCCCTTAGCTGCGAGTGACAAGATTTTTTGCTTTACAGCTGCGGGGCCAAGGATCGCTGTATTGGCATCGAAGTCATCTCCGCGTGAGGTGAAATATACAGCATAGAATTCCCGTGGACGGTACACTTTGAACCAACCTAACCGAACAGCAGCGATAACATAGGCTGCGGCATGCGCCTTCGGGAACATGTATTTGATTTTAAGACAGCTATCGATATACCACTGGGGTACCCCGTGTGCCAGCATATCCTGCTTCATTTCCTCGGTCAGCAGCTTAGGCGCGTTGCCCTTACGGGTGATCTCCATGATCTTAAAGGCGAGCTTCGGCTCCAGTCCATGGTGCAGCAGATAGGTCATAATACTGTCTCGGGTACCAATAACCTCGGAAATGGTACAGGTACCGTTCTGGATAAGATCCCTTGCGTTGCCCAGCCATACATCGGTGCCGTGGGAAAGCCCTGAAATTTGCAGCAGATCAGAGAAGGTTTTGGGCTTTGCTTCCAGCAGCATTCCACGTACAAATCCAGTCCCCATTTCCGGCAGGGCCAGTGTGCCATTGGCAATGCCAATATCATCCAGTGTGATTCCAAGCGCTTCACAGGAGGTGAACAGCGTATAAACCGCAGGATCATTGGTGGGGGTATCATTGATTTTTAGCCCAGTATAATCCTCTAAATGCTTGTATAGTGTTGGTACAACATGCCCCAGCTCATCCAGCTTGAGGATCGTATCATGCAGCGAGTGAAAATCGAAATGGGTAGTGATAATATCAGAGTTGGGGTCATCGGCTGGGTGCTGTACCGGGCAGAAATCGTAGACTTCATAGTCATTGGGGATAACAACCATGCCACCGGGATGCTGGCCGGTGGTGCGTTTGACACCGGTGCAGCCTTGGATCAATCGGTTTTCTTCAGCATTGGTGACAGTTTGGCCGCGTTCCTCCAGGAAGTGCTTAACATAGCCGAAAGCGGTCTTATCCTTAACGGTACTGATAGTACCAGCTTTGAATACATGATCCCGGCCGAATAATTCTTCCGTATACCGGTGGGCACGGGACTGATATTCATTGGCAAAGTTAAGATCGATATCCGGCTCTTTATCACCATCAAAGCCCAGGAAAGTCTCAAATGGGATCTCGTGGCCATCCTGATACATCTCTATCCCACAGTTCGGGCAGTTTTTATGGGGAAGGTCAAATCCGGAACCATAGCTGCCATCGGTGATAAATTCGCTGTGCTTGCACTTACGGCATAGATAATGCGGTGCCAGCGGGTTGACCTCCGAAATTCCTGCCATAGTAGCCACAAAGGAGGAACCGACCGACCCTCTGGAGCCGACCTGATAGCCTTCCTCATTGGAACGGTAGATAAGTTTTTGGGCAATCATATACAGCACTGCAAAGCCGTGTTTGGTAATAGAATCCAACTCGCGATTCAGGCGCTTTTCCACAATCTCCGGCAGAGGATCGCCGTACATTTCCTTGGCTCGGGTAGTGGTAATGCGAATCAGATCCTCTTCCGAGCCTGGAATACTGGGCGGGAATGTGCCTTTCGGAATCGGACGAACATATTCCACGCTTTCGGCAATTTTGCGAGGATTATCAATAACGATTTCCCGTGCGGTCTCCTCTGGCAGATAATCAAATTCCTTCAGCATCTGGTCAGTTGTACGGAAGAAGAGTGGTGCCTGGTTATCCGCATCCTTAAAACCCATCCCAGCCATCAGGATTTCCCGAAAGCGGGCATCCTTCTGTTCCATAAAGTGAACATCACCGGTGGCAACGACCGGGATCCCCAGCTGTTTGCCGAGTTTAAGAACAGTGATATTAAAATTCTGAATATCCTTTTCGCTGTGGACTTCCCCATCCCGTACCATGAACATATTGTTGCCCAGTGGTTGGATCTCCAAATAATCGTAAAAGGAAGCGATATCGCAAAGCTCAGCCCACTTCTTTCCTTCCCGGATTGCTTTATAGAGTTCACCTGCTTCACAGGCGGAACCAACCAGCAATCCTTCCCGGTATTTTACCAATAGACTCTTCGGAATACGGGGCTTTTTATGGAAGTATTCCAAATGAGAGGCGGAGATAATCTTGTAGAGGTTTTTAAGGCCAATCTGATTCTGCACCAGTAGAACAATATGATAGGGATGCGTTTTGGTATTGTTCTGCTGGCCAATGGAGTGATTGATCTCCGACACCATAGTGATCTTCTTTTCCGCAACCAATTCATCCAGCATCTTGAGAAAAATCTCGGCGAGTACGCGGGCGTCGTCATCGGCACGATGATGGTGCTTCTGTTCCACACCCATATGTTCCGCCAAGGTATCAAGCTTGTGCTTTTTCAGCTCCGGATACATTGCACGGCCCATCACCAGGGTGTCTATTTGCACCGGGTCCTCTTCCCTGTTACAGCGGCGGATGGCTGCCCGCAAAAAGCCCATATCGAAATCCGCATTGTGTGCAACAAGGATATTGCAGCCATCACAGAAATGAAAAAACTGTTCCAGCGCTTTGCTTTCGGAGGGGGCGCTGGCAACCATCTCATTGGTGATACTGGTAAGTCGGGTGATTTCAGGAGAAATGGCCTTTTCGGGGTCGACAAAGGTATCAAAGGAATCGGTGATACGGCTGTTTTCCACCTTAACAGCGCCAATTTCGATGATGCGTTCACTGGAGTTAGAGAGGCCTGTAGTTTCCAGGTCAAATACAATATACCGGTCATTGATCGCCGCGTCTGTTTGGCCCTTTACGGCGGGCAGCATATCATTGATAAAATAGCCTTCGACGCCATAAATCGCCTTAAACTCAGGATCATCCTTCCGAATCTTATCGACAGCGTTCATGACTTCGGGGAAGGCTTGCACCACGCCGTGGTCGGTAATAGCAATTGCCGGGTGTCCCCACTCATGGGCACGGTATACCAGCTGTTCTGCCGGGGTCACGGCATCCATAGCTGACATAGTGGTGTGCAGGTGAAGCTCTACACGCTTTACTGGGGCGTCATCAGTGATAACATTCTTCTTGACGGTGTTGATATTACGAGGACGCATGACCATATCGCGGTCATATTTATCGTAGGAAATATCGCCCTGGATCAGGATCGTATCACCGACACTGATCGTTTCCAACTTGACTTTATTGCCGATCTCATCAAAAATTTTGAGATTAATAGAACCGGTGTAATCGGTGATCGCGATACTCATGATGAAGTGGTTATTATCCCGAGTGATGCGGCTTTCCGTAGAAAAAACATCTCCCCAAATAATCGCTGAACCGGTATCCAGCGCCAAATTGGAAATGGGCATGGGGGAACCTTTAATGAGACGGTAATTGCCTACGGGCTTTTTGCTGCTTTCCTCATAAGGGGTATCCGCTTTTTCTCGCTTAGGGGCACGGGGCTTGGAAGATGTCTTTGGCGCTGTAGGAACAGAAGCGATACCTTCCTGTGGTGGCTCTGGCAAAGGAGCCGCATCCTCCCACGGCAGTGCCTCTTTCGGAATTGGAAGAGTCTCCGGGATATAGTCGTCTACTACAGTTGGTTTTGGCTCTATGGGTTTCAGCTCGTAATCCGGAACGGGAATAAAACTAACTTGCGGCCGTATACCAAATAATGCTTCTGTTTGTGCGGCAATTTTCCCGGGCAAAGCAAGAGGTTCCAGGAATGTCACAGT
>CALERQ010000030.1 GCA_937907305.1 uncultured Clostridia bacterium
TCGAATACCTTGCCGACCTCCAGCGCCGCCTGCGCCTCACGGAAGGAACGCGCCAGATCCTTGATACCGGCGATGACGCTGCCGATGCCGACCTGCGCCTTTGTATAGAACTCGCCGCCCAAGGTATCCACGATGGAGCGGGCCAGCTTTTCCAGGTCCTTGCTTTCGATGCCGGGTTTTACTTCCTTTACCAGCACGATATCGGTCTCATTGACATTAAAGACAAAGTCCTTCTGCTTATCGGGGAAGAGGTTCTGCACCACATCAAAGGCGGAAACGCTGCTATTGGCCTGCACCCGCACCAGCAGCACCACACGGCTGGCATCGGAGGAGAAGTGCAGCTCCCGCGCCTTGGCAAAGATATCGCCGGGCAGGATGTTATCCAGAATGATATTCTTGATAAAGTTGCCGCGGTCGTATTTTTCATCGTAGTACTGCTTGATGCTGGAAAGAGAGATACTGAGCACGCCGCACATCTTGGCTGCCAGGTCATCGCTGCCGGAAACAAACACAGCATACTCCGACTTCATCTTGGAGCCAAAGGGCTTGTAGGTGATGCCGTCCCGGATGAACAGCTCGTTATTTTCGCCCAGATCCGCCGCCAAAAAATCGTTCGGCTCGCCGATCTTGGTCAGGTCGCTGCAGGCAATGATGGTGGCGCTCTCATCGATGACGCCGATCATGCGGTCCACAGTATCCCGCATCTGATAAACCAGGCCCTGGAACAAACGGTTCGACATAAAACTACCCCTCTACTTTCGCAAAAAATTGCTGTCACACACAGTCTGTGATGAATGAACACTTTTATTTTACCTAATATTTTGTGCAAATGCAACAGTTTTCTGCTTTTTCCTTGGAAAAACCCTCAATTCCTTTGGGCAATATCATCAGATTATTGGGTTGTTTCTTGTCAAATCCAACACCTTCAGCCCAAAATATTGGGCCTTTCTGGCGGTCGCAGCACAAAATGGAGGAATGCGTTTCCATCATTTTGCACAAAGGAAGCCCGACCACAGGGGCTGGTGTAGTTTCAATTTACCATAGAAATATGAATATTCCGTGTCCCCCCGGTGATGATTGCTTGAGGATTTTATTGCTTTGGTGCAATCTGCCAAGAAAAGCGGCAGCCCCTGCCGCTGCCGGGAAGGGCTGCCCATTCTGCCATTTTCACTTTTATTCCGGCAGGCGCTGCTGCCGCAGCAGAGAAATCTCCTCTTCGCTTAAAGGGCGGCACTCACCAGGGGCCAGGGTATCATCCAGCCGCAGCGCCCCCATGGAAAGCCGGTGCAGACCCGTAACTGTCGCCCCGCAGCAGCCAAACATCCGCTTGATCTGGTGGTAGCGGCCCTCCCGCAGTGTCACCACCCCGGTATGTTCCGATTCGATGGTCAGCTCTGCCGGCTGGCAGCGGCCATCCTTCAGCTCTATTCCCTCAGCAAAACGCCGCACCATCTCCTCTGTCATGGGGATATCGATAGTGACACGATACTGCTTGGGCACATGCTTTTTGGGCGCCAGTATCTCGTGGGCCAGGGCGCCGTCATCAGTCAGGATCATCAGCCCTGTGGTGTCCTTATCCAGCCGCCCCGCCGGGAACATTTCCTTGCGGCGGTATTCCGGCGGCACCAGCTCCAGCACCGTTTTATCCCGGGCATCCCGCGCCGCGGAAACAACCCCCTGCGGCTTGTGGAGCATCAGCGTCAGGGTGCGCTGCACCCGCAGCGGCTCCCCCGCCACCGCGATCTGCTCCTCCGTGGTCACCTTGCGCTCCGGGTGTCTTCCCACCACACCGTCTATTGTCACCCGCCCCTTGGCGATCAGTTCCTTGACCTCCCGACGGGATAACATTCCCTGCGAAGCCAGCAGCTTGTCCAGTCGTTCCATGCGGCCGCCCCCTTTCTTCTCCTATTGTAGCAGAGAACCGGGGCGGGATGCAACCGCCCCGCCCCATTTTCTCAGCCCGGGATGACCTCCATGCAGAAGCCGCCCTGCTCCATCTCGCTGATATCCGCCCCAACGATCCTATCCTTATAGACGAGAATATGCGCGACTACCTCATCCTTTTCGGGGTAATTGGTGATGTGGTAGGTGTATTCCATTACAGTTTTGCCCCGCAGTTTATCCAGGTTAAAACCCTGCGCCTGCTGCAGGGAGGCATACCCGGTATAGACCTCATCCCACTTCGCCGGGATCACGATCTCCTCTTCGCTAAGGGCCGGCGCTTCCGCCTCCCAACCGTATTTTTGCAGGAACTCAATGCGCTGGTTTTCCTCTCCGCCAGGGATGCCTTTATTGAAAAGACTCCAGGCCGGCAGCGCCACCGGCTGCTGACTGGTAAGTACCACTGTGCCTACCACCGCCGCTACCAGCAGCACCGCAAACGCCAAAACACTGCCCC
>CALERQ010000031.1 GCA_937907305.1 uncultured Clostridia bacterium
ACGGGGCCTACCTGGCCCAGCGCAAAGCCGCTGATGCCGGAAGTGCCCTTGCTGACACGCAGGGAAACCACGATATTGATGATGAAATAGGCAGCGAATGCCGCGATAAACCAACCCAGATTGATATTCATGGGAAGCCTCCTTTACTTATCCTCCAGATGATGGTTGGCATACCAGATGAGGATGCCAACACAGATTACATAGACTACGATATAGGAGCCGATCATCAGCCCGGAGACTGCGTCAAACATTATTAGTCCTCCTTCACAATTGGTTTTGGACGCCTAACTGGCGCTCCAGGTACTTGTGGCAGATCGCGGTGGCTTCCTGTGTGGCGGCCGTTTCATCCACAGTAAGCACCCGTTTACCGTCCACTATCGTTTTGCCGTCAATGATGACGGTTTCTACCTCATTACCGGTCGCGTTCCACACCAGGGTGGAGCGGATATCCAGATCGTACATCGGCTGGAGATGCGGTTCCCGCGCGTCCATCACGATGAGATCCGCCTTTTTGCCCACCTCCAGCGAGCCGATCTCCTTTTCCTTGCCTACCAGCCGGGCGGCATCCATGGTGATCTTGCGGAAGGCCAGCTTGGCACCGGCCTGCTGTTCATCCAGCCCGCCCAGGGTACGCCAGCATCCCAGGTAAATACGCATATTGGTCCAGGGGTTCAGGGTGACCCAATCGGTGCCGAGGGCATAGGTCACACCGTATTTGTGCCACAGGTCCACCGGGGCGAAATAACCTGCCTTGAAGAAGACCTCCGGGCAGTGCGCCACATGGATCTTATTTTCCGCCAGCAGCCGGACATCATTTTCGGTGACGCAGACGCAGTGTGCCGCGATGAGCTTCTGCTGGGCCAGACCGGTCTCAAAGAGGTATTCCACGGGGGTCATGCCATAGGCTTCCCGGTCGTGGGCGATCTCCTGCGGCGTCTGTGCCACATGGGTGTGGACAGGCGCATGATACTTTTCGGCGGCTGCCGCGATCTCTTTGGCCAGGGCGATGGGGACGGTATCGGTGGCATGGGGGGCAAAGCCGATCTCAATACGGCCGTTGCCGCGCCCATTGAATGTTTCGTACAGGTCCACATTGGCCTGCAGCTTTTGGACGGCCTGCCCCGGTACGGAGCTGTAATCGTTCCGGTGCAGGTTTTGCAGGTCGGGGTCGTAGATCTTCTGCGCGATGATGCCGCGCAGTCCCAGCTCCTCCGCCGCACGGGCGGTGGATTCCGGATAGTGGTACAGGTCATCGATGAAGGTGGAGCCGAATTTGACGGCTTCCATGGCGCCCAGCATACTGATAGCGTACATGGATTCCCGGGTGATGAAGCGCTCCATGGGGAAGGCCAGTCCGTAGAAGGCCCCTTTGATGTCCTCGGTGAGGCCCTTGAACAGGGTGCCGCCCACATGAGTGTGGATATTGACGATGCCGGGCATGATGACCCGACCGGGAAGGCAGCGCTTGACGGTGCCCTCCGGGACCTCCGGCGGGGCGCCAGCGCCGATGCCGATGATCCGGTCGTCCTCCAGCAGGATCCAACCTTCCTTGTGGATCTCATCCTGTTCGTTCTGCGTGATGATTTGTGCGCCATACAGCAGTGTCTGCATGGTCGATTCCTCCTTTGTATTAGAAATATGATAATATGGTATTACCTTATTGGATAAATAAAAAGAAAGATAGAATGGGTTTCTTTTTTTGGACGAGAGAAGTGCGTGGATAGGGATGTGCTTTTTGAAATGAGAGGGAAATAAGAGGGGAGTGGGTGCTCCAGCAGGGGCAGGGGCCGATGGCGGCAAAGCATTAAATAGATAATATGGTATTACCTCATTACGCTTATAGATTTCTGCCCTGTTTACGCAGGGCAGCTTTGCTTAGAATGCCTTGATATTCCGCAGCATCTGGAAGTGGACATAGTTGGTATTATACAGGGCCTGGCCGCTCAGGGCCGGCTTATTTTCCGCTGTCAGCGAGGTGCCTGTCATACACAGGACGGATTCGCAGTCAAATTCCCCGGCAGCGGGGGTGATGGCCAGGGCCTCCGCCCGGCTTTTGCTCTGGATGGTGATGCACTCATTGGTGACCAGCAGACCGGCATGGGTGCGCAGCAGCTCATAACTGGTATGAGTGCCCCATTCCTCCCGGCTTGGCATGGTTTTCAGCAGGCCCTCCGGAATGTGATTGATGCTGACGATGGCCAAAATATCGTTGGCATAGTAGGAGCAGACGACCTTGATGAGGGGTGCGCCCGGCGCGACCTCCAGCGCTTCGGCATGGTGCAGGTCGGCGGGGACGGTTTGCAGGCTGATGAGTTCATTGCGGGATTCGTAGCCGCTTTCCCGGATGAGCTGGTGCAGATCCTGCCCCGGGGTAATGGTGGCTTTGATCTTGGAGATATTGGGATTGATAAAGGTGCCGCGCCCATGGATGCGCTGGATGAGGCCTTCCTGCTCCAGGTCGCTGAGGGCCCGCCGCACGGTGATGCGGCTGACGCCCATCGATTCCCCGATGACCGCTTCCGGCGGCAGCTTTAGGGAACGGGGGGCATCGCTGCTGCGGATATATTCCCGCAGCTTTTCCGCCACGGTGTCGCTCAGGTTCTGTTTATTGATGGGTTCGCGGTTCATGTGTTCCTCTTCTTTCTTATGATAAGATTAGGATACAATAAAGGTAATACCTTTGTCAACAGACAATCTGCACATAAAATGCCGCGCTATTTTGTAAGGGAAGGAAAAAGCTCCCCCATGGGGGGAGCTTTTTATGTGTTTGGAGAGAAATTACTTCTTCTCGATCACGGTGATGCGGCCCTGGCCATAGGGATCGGCATAATCTTCGCCTACCACGCCGCCCAGTACATCCACGATGTAATTGATGAGCACCTGGTTGTCGATCATGACGGAATCCTGCAGCAGGGTGCAGCCCTGGAACATGGCCATGCCGTCACCGGCGGATTTGAGCATGTAGTTGTGGCTGGCCAGGGTGTAGGTCTTGGCCAGGTCCAGCGGTTCCTCGCCTACCATGACATTCTTCACGCGGTATTCGCCGGTAACGCCGGTGAACATGCCGTCGGCGTTCACCTCTACGGTGGGCTCCACATTCAGGTCGATCTCATAGCTCATGCCGGAGACCTGCAGGAAGCCGCCGCATTCGCCGGGGGCATTGCGGGCGCCCATCTCCAGGGCATCCAGGATCTGCTGGCCGGTGGCTTCCACCACGCACATCTCATTGCCGAAGGGATGCACTGCGATGATCTGGCCGTAGGTGATATCGCCCGCGGGGATGCTGACACGGATGCCGCCGCCATTGACTACGGCGATATCGGCGCCGGACATGGCCCGGTAAGCATCGGCGCACAGGTCGCCCAGGTTGGTCTCCTGCCGGCGTACCATACGCTCGCCGCTGACGGGATCATTGACGGTCAGCTCGACCTTGGTGGAGGCCACGACGGTATTGACGATCTCCTCGTAGCCGGATTTGATCTCGGCGATGGTGTCGCCCATGCCGTCATCATTGATAAGGGCGGTGGAGAGCTTGCCATCGGCGGTGATGGCGAGGCAGCCGATATTGGCCAGCTTTGTGCCGGTGGAGGTGAGGATGACATCCTTGCCTTCCTTATTCTTTACGATATCCCCGGCGATGGTGGAGTGGGAGTGACCATCCAGCACCACATCGATGCCGCTGGTGTTCACAATGACATCCGAGGAGGTCCAGGGCTGGCAGTCGGCCTCGATGCCCAGGTGCGCCATGGCGACGACATACTTGGCACCTTCCTTGCGGGCGGCGTCCACGGCGCTTTGTACGGCGGTATACAGCTTTTCGCCGGTTTCATCCTGCATAAAGCCATAAATATAGTTGCCGTTCCCATCCTGAAAGTAGGTGGGGGTGGAGGTGGTGATGGTCTTGGGGGTGGAAATGCCGACAAAGGCGATCTTTACGCCGTCGGCTTCCTTGATGACATAGGGCTTGAGGACAGCGTTGCCGTCCTTATCCACAAAGTTGACGCTGACATAATCGAAGCTGGCCTTTTCGGTAAGGGAAAGGAACTGCTCCATGCCATAGTCGAACTCATGGTTGCCGGGGGTGGCCACATCGTAGCCTACCTTGTTCATAATGTCGATGATGTATTCGCCCTTGGAAAGGGTGCCGATGGTATCGCCCTGGATGGCGTCGCCGTTATCCACCAGGAATACATTGTCGCCGGTGGCGGTCAGGGCGCTCTTTACGGCGGCCAGGGTCTTGTAGCCCAGGCCATCCTCGATGCCGCAGTGGGCGTCATTGGTATACAGGATCACGATGTCTTTGGCCGCGGGGGTGGAATTACCGGTACCGCAGCCCGCCAGTACCATGATGAGTACCAGCATCAGTGCCAGAATACGGAATTTTCTCATTCTGTTGCTCCTCCTTAGCTGTTTTTCGTTTTTTAGTCCTGCGGCCGGGGATTCTCCGCCCCTGCCGCAAGCCCAGCATACCATAATTATGATGAATGATACAAGCAAAAGAAGAAAATGCGGAAAATTTTGTTATATCTTCCAAATTACATGAATTTTTTTGACCTTGGCGTAGAATTTTCCCGGGAGGTGTTGCATTTCCCGGCCGAAAACCGTTATATAGGTTAAGGAAGGGAATGAGCCATCCCAAAATAAAAAAGACCGCCTGCGCGTGGCAAGCGGTGGGGAGACAGCACTTATTTTTTGCGGGAGGTAAGCAGCAGTACGGCGGCAATGACCACTACAACGGCCATGGCAATGATGGCGATGGGGACGATGCTGTTATCGCCGGTAACGGGAGCGGCGGTGAGCGCCGCGCAGAACAGTTTCATGGGATACCCTCCAGGCTCTTTTGGAATAACATAACATATTATAGTCCCCCGCGGCGGGTGTGTCAATTACATTGGCCGAATTGTAACGGAGTTGAAACCATTGCGGCGGGAACCAATACAACCATACAACAAGGAGGAAACAAAAAATGAGAAAACACGCTAAGAGGATGCTTTGTCTGCTGGCGGCGGCGCTGATGCTGCTGACCGCCTGCGGGG
>CALERQ010000032.1 GCA_937907305.1 uncultured Clostridia bacterium
GCGGGCTTCTTTTCGCCCAGCTTAAGTACTCGCCAAAGTCCTTGACGGCGTGCTGCTGGGTGTAGTGCTCCATCACAAAATTGAGCTCCTCGCCGGAGAGCACCGTCTGCGGCTTTTTGGCTTCACCGCCGAAGCGCTGCTGCAGCAGCGCGGTCAGGTCCTTGCCGCTTATATTCAGGTCTTTGGCGACCTCGTTCAGTTTAACTTTTTCGATCATCTATCCAAGTCCTCCTCATCATCACTCATCATTGCCCGGATACCACCGGCGAAGTTTTCATCGCAGACCGCCAGGATGCCGGTATTTTTGCCGGTATAGTGGCTGAGGGTCTGCATCGTACAGGGAAGAGAAATTACCGGGATGTCCGGCAGCTTTTGCCGGAGCCGCGCGGCGCTGCGGGGGGAAAGATCCCGCGCCAGCAGGAGAAGACAGGCTTCCCCTTTTTCCGCCTTTTCCACGGCGGCATCCATGCCGGTGGTGAGCCGGCCGGCCCGGCGGCACAGGGAGATGAATCCCAGCACCTTTCTTTGGGTCATGTCATCCATCGGCGGCACTCAGCTCCTCTTCCAGTTTTGCCATCACCTCATCGGGTACGGGGCATTGGAAGGCACGCTCCAGCCGTTTGGCCTTCTGTGCCTTGCGGAGGCACTCGGCATTGCGGCAGAGATAGGCGCCGCGGCCGGCCATTCTGCCGGTGAGATCGACATGGACCTCGCCCTGCGGGGTATGGACAACGCGTACCAGCTCCTTTTTGGGGAAATGCCCGCCGCAGCCGGCGCACATTCTTACGGGGATCTTCTTTTGCTGCACTGTGGGTGCCTCCTTTCTATGATTATTCTTCCTTGGCGGGTTCATCCTCGCCGTAGAAGCCGCTTTCGGGACGGATATCGATCTTCCAGCCGGTCAGGCGGGCCGCCAGGCGGGCGTTCTGGCCCTTATTGCCGATGGCGAGCGAGAGCTGGTGATCCGGCACGGTGACGCGGCAGCTGTGGGTATCGGCATCCAGGATCTCCACACCGAGGACGGTGGCGGGAGAGAGCGCCGCGGAAATGTAGGTGGCGGGGTCATCGCTGTAATTGACGACATCGATCTTTTCGCCGCCCAGCTCCTCCACGATGGTATTGACACGGGCGCCCTTGGGGCCGATGCAGGCGCCGATGGCATCCACATTCTCATCCCGGCTGGAAACGGCCAGCTTGCTGCGGGAGCCCGCCTCGCGGGAGATGGAACGGATCTCGACGGTGCCATCGTAAATTTCGGGGACATTCATCTCGAACAATCTCTTGACCAGGCCGGGGTGGGTGCGGGAGATCATAAGGCGGGGGCCCTTTTCGGTATTCTGCACATCCACCACATATACCTTGATGCGCTGGCCCTCGGTGAAGGTCTCATCGGGGATCTGCTCGGTCTTGGGCAGCACGGCCTCGCTGCTGCCGATCTCCAGGGTGACATTGCCGCGGACAGGGTCCACCCGCAGCACCTTGGCGGAAACAATATCGTGCTGGCGGCTCTCGTACTCCTTGAGCAGCAGGCCCTTTTCGGCCTCCCGGATGCCCTGATGGATGGAGGATTTGGCCGCCTGGGCCGCGATGCGCCCGAACTTTTTGGGATCGAGGGCGACCTCCAGCACCTGGCCGGCGGTGATGCCGCTCTGGTACTTGGCGGCGTCCTCCACGCTGATCTGGGTGGTGGGGTCCTCGACCTCCTCCACGACATCCTTACGCAGCGCCACATAGAATCGGCCGGTCTCGGGGTCGATCTCCACCACGCTGTTTTCGCTGTTAAAGGGGTCCTTCTTGATGGCCTGGGCGATGGCGGTCTGGATCTTTTCGATCATGTAATCCACCGGGATGCCTTTTTCCTTCTCCAGCAGCTTCAGGGCATCAAAGAGGTTGAATTCCTCCTGCTGTTTCTTTTTGGCTCTTGCAGCGCTCATTTGCTTACTCCTCCACTAAAATCATTATACAGACGGATAAACGCGGTTTCGCCGCGCTCCACATTCATTTCGGTTTCTTCATCCAGCAGCAGGGTCAGGGTGCCATCATGGTAATCGGTAAGGGTGCCGATGAAATCCCGGACTCCCTCCACCGGGCGGATGAGCCGCACCAGCAGCTGCTGACCCATCAGGGCCTCAAAGTGCCAATCCCGGGTGAGGGCGCGCTCGATGCCGGGGGAGGAAACCTCCAGCGTGTAGCTGCCATCGATGGGGTCGGCTTCATCCAGTACATCGCTGATCGCCCGGGAAAAGGCCTCGCAGCTATTGATATCGATGCCGCCCTCTTTATCGACATAGTACCGCAGGTACCAGCCGCTGCCCTCTTTCTCGTAGACGACATCCCACAGCCGCAGGCCCATCTCTTCCAGAATGGGGGCTGCCAGCTCCTCCGCTATGGCGGCGGTATTCTTTTTGGCCATCGCTTTGCCTCCTAACATAAAGGAAAGAGCGGGTCGCCCCACTCTTTCTTTCTACTACCATATTCCAAATAATACTGTAACACAAATCGCAGGGCTTTGCAAGCACTATTTTGCACAAAAAGGGCGGTTTCATCGCAAAAAAAAGCATTTTTCCGCCAAAGCTCACCCGGTGTACTCCTCGCAGCGGTAGCGGGGCTTGCCCAGGCTCTTTTTGCCGTACTCGATGGCCCGCTGGGGGCAGCCGCAGATGCAGGCCATGCAGTGGGTGCAGTGCCCCTCCCAGTGGGGCTTGCCCTCCCGCATCACGATGCAGTTGGTGAAACACATTTTGGCGCAGCGGCCGCAGCCATTGCAGGCCGGAGTGGTGTAAAAGGGCCCGCTTTTGATGCAGAAGCGGTAGAAAAAGAGATTGACGATACCGCTTTTCAGACGGTCGGTCAGGGTCAGCGTTCTCTCCGGGAAGGGCTGATCCCCCGCGATGAGGGCGGCGGCTTCCAGGAGGGGCTCACGGGCGGCGTCGATGATCTTCCGTGTTTCTTCCTCCCCGGGCACCGGGAACATGGCCACATAGTTTTCCGGCATCACCAGCGGCCACACGCCGCGGTATTCCAGACCCAGCTCCCCGCAGAGCCTGCGCAGGCGGGGCCCGGCCGCGCCGATATCCCCGCCGCAGGTGAGGACGAAATAGGCTTCTCTGCTGCCATCAAAGCCGGTGCGGCGCAGCAGATCGGCAAAGACTCGGGGCATCTGCCAGCCGTATGTGGGGCAGACAAAGACCCACGGTTTTTCGGAATGGAGGGAGGGGGCCAGGCCGCTTTTGAGGGCGGGGGCGGCATCCTCGGCGGTATCGTGCAGATGATCTGCCAGCAGCTGCGCGGCCCAGCGGCTGTTGCCGGTGCCGGTGAGGTAATAGATCATGCGGAAAAGCCTTCTTTCGGTTAGATTTATTCGGCCCAGTTCTGCAAAAGGCCATCGTAAACGGCGGTCTGGTGCTTGAATTCCTCGTAGAGGGTGTGGGCCCGGCTCAGGCGGTTTTCAAAAAGGGCCCGGTAATAGCGGCGGGTGACCACATAGGTGCTGAGGGAGATGCGCTTGTAGTAATAGCCGGCGGTATCCATCATATCGGCGTACTCAAACATCAGGTCCCACAGGGCATTGATGGCCTCGGTCTCGGGCTTTGCCACATCCTGCACCGCCTGCAGCTGGCCCACGATCTCATCCAGCAGGCCGCTATCCATAATGCCGGCGGCGGCAAAGCTATCGTTCTTTTCCATGGCCTCGCAATAGGCAGCGTAATCCTGCTCGAAGCGGCGGCAGCTCTCCCCCGCCACGGCCTCGTAGCTTTCCTTGAACGCGCGGTAATCGGCCAGCACCTCATCCAGCACGCCAAAGTACCGGTAGCTGCCCAGCAGCGCCAGCATCTCATCGGAAAGGGTGGTGGGCGAAGCCTGCAGCTTTTTGAGCAGCAGCGGCGAGGCCGTGACCCCATTTTGCAGCAGTACGGCGGCGGTTTCGGTATCATCATTGGTCACAGCCAGGTCCAGCAGATTGCCGGGCTGGGCGCTTTCCACCCCGTAGCGCAGAGCGGCCGTGGCGCTGTCCCCTTCGGAAAGGGCGGCATCCTCCGCCGAAAGCGGGAAATGGGCCAGGTAAAGGGCCAGGCGTTCGGCATTCCCCATGGCGGCGCAGTAGTAGGCAATGGAAGGCGCCGTGCAGCCGGTATCGGTGTGCTGCTCCTTCAGGGTGGAGAGCAGCTGCTGCCAATCCTGGCGCTCCGCTATGGTAAGGGCGGTCGTATCCACCCAGTAGAGATTGCGGTTTTCCCCGGTGGCGCCGGCTTTGACCACCAGCTCCACCGTTTCGGCATTGCCGCTTTGCAGCGCGGCCCACAGCAGGCCATCGCCATTGCGGTCGGTCACCGAAGCATTGCCCTCATTGAGCAGCAGGCGCAGGGTATCGTTTTCCCCGTGACGGGCCGCCCACAGGAGCTGCTCCGACTGCGCCCGCAGCACCGATTCCTTTTCCAGCCAGCCCTGGCACAGCACCGTGACGACCCGGAGAGCCGGCTCCCCCTGCTGCATGGCCCGCAGGCGCAGGCACAGGGCATGGGGTTCGCCATCGGCCAGGAGGGCCCGCAATTCGGCATCGGCGGCGACGGCCCCGGCGCTTTCGCCGGTGATGGGATCGGTGAGGAGAACGGCATAGCGGTTCAGGCCCTCATCCTCCCCGGAAAGAGAGTCTTCCGGCATGTCCCCGCCCAGCCGCGCCCACACCCGCACGATGAAAAGATCCTCGCAGGCGGTCCAGTCCCCCACCGGCAGCACATTGATGCCGAAGGAGGCCCGCAGATCCAGAAGGGGCCGGTTCTGCTCATCAACGCAGTAGCACAGGGTCACGGCTTTGCCCTCCACCGCGGCGGGCTGCAGCACCCAGTTCTGCGCGCCGATGGTCAGGGTGGTGGGGTCGCCATCCGAGACGACCGAGCCGGAAAGACCCAGCTGATCCCACAGGGCGGCGTTATCGGGGTCGGCCAGCCACTGGGTGCGGTCTTCCTCCGCGGCGGCGAATACCGCGGAGAGTTTGTATTCTTTTTGCGCGCCGCAGGCAGTCAAAAATACCAGCATGACCGCCAGCAGCAGCGCTGTCCATCGCTTTAGCATAAGTCACTCCCAAAATTGGTTTTGTGCGGTTATTCTACCATACCGCGCCAAAAAAGGCAAATGCAGGGGATGAACAAACTGTAAAAAAAGCCCCGAAGCGCGCGGCTGCGGGGCAAAACAGCGGGGACTTACCGGCGGCGGAGGGCCTTGAGTTCCTCTTTTTGCGCGGGGGTGACGCGGAAGCTCTCCACGGCCTTTTGGATGGTTTTTTGCCGTACCCAGGGGGAGAGGCGGCCTTCGGCGATGTAGGGCAGGATCTCCCCGTACCGGAAGGCGAGCGCCGTGGCAAAGTACCACGCCTGCATCATGCGGATGTAGTAGTGATCGCTTTCCACCGCGGCCACCCAGGCCGGGTACTCCGGGGAAAAATCCTCCCGCAGGTAGTGGGTCATCAGCATCTCGATGGCGAAGCGGACGGTGTAGGGGTGGGCATCCCCCAGCCAGCGGGTGATGCAGGGCAGCAGTTTTTCGCGGTTTTTGGCAAAGCAGGCGGGCTTTAACAGGTCGCAGGTGGCCCAGTTATCCACCTGGGGCAAAAAGCGCTCCAGCTGCGGCATCAGGGCCTCAAAATTCTTTTCCCGCATCAGCAGCAGGGCATGGAGATTGTTTTCCTCGTAGTAGGTGTGGGGCAGCGCCCGCAGGAACACCTCGGCCTCCGGGCTCCCGGCCAGGGCGGCGGCATAGCGGCGCAGGGCCGGCATCCGCACCCCAATGATGCGCTCCCGCGCCACCCCCGGCATGAGGGCGGCATGAAAGGCACGGTATTCTTCATCCCGCAGGGCAAACAGTTCTTCGGGAATGGATGACATGGCAGAGCCTCCTTGTGATCGTCCCGGCTTGACCGGGCAGGACACATGCCGAAAAGCCGCATGTGCCCCTGCCGGGCGAATTTGCTTTTATTTTAGCATACTTCCCCCGCGCGGGCAAGGAAAAGGGCGGCCCGCCCTCCCGCTGGGGAGGACAGGCCGCCGGAAGAAAAACATGGATGATATCAGTGTTTGGGGACCAGCAGGGCCCGCATGGCATTGAGGATGGCGAGTACCAGCACGCCCACATCGGCGAAGACGGCGATCCACATGTTGGCATCGCCGGTGGCGCCCAGCACCAGCACCAGCGCCTTGACCGCCAGGGCGAAGACGACATTCTGCCAGACGATGCGCATGGTGCGGCGGGAAAGCCGAACAGCCAGCGCCAGCTTGCTGGGGGCATCGTCCATCAGGACGATATCGGCGGCCTCGATGGCGGCATCGCTGCCCAGGGCGCCCATGGCGACACCGACATCGGCACGGGCCAGAACAGGGGCATCATTGATGCCATCGCCGACGAATACCAGCGGCGAACCGGTTTTCAGCAGCTCCTCCACCGCGGTCACCTTATCGGCGGGCAGCAGCTCGGCCCGGTATTCATCCAGACCCAGCTCCCCGGCCACCGCCTGGGCTACGGCGGTCTTATCGCCGGTCAGCATCACGGTCTTTTCCACGCCCTCGGCCTTGAGGGACCGAATGGCCTCGGCGGAATCGGGCTTGGGGGTATCGGCGATGACAAGATAGCCGAGGTAGTCCTTATCGGCCGCCATATGGATGACGGTACCGACCTCGGTGACTTCGGCGCAGGAAACGCCGATCTCCTTCATCAGGCGCTCATTGCCGGCGTAGATATGACGGCCGTCAATGACGGCTTCGATGCCGCGGCCGGTGTGATCCCTGGCATCCTCGATGTCCTTTTCGATGGGCTTGCCGTAGGCGGCCACCACCGACTGGGCAATGGGATGATGCGAGAAGCTCTCGGCGGCGGCGGCCAGCGCCAGCAGGTCGTCCTCGGTTCCAACGGCGGGGACAATGTGGGTGACGGTAAAGCTGCCCTTTGTCAGGGTGCCGGTCTTATCGAATACAACGGTTTTGGCCTTAGCCAGCGTTTCCATATAGCCGGCGCCCTTTACCAGGATGCCGCAG
>CALERQ010000033.1 GCA_937907305.1 uncultured Clostridia bacterium
CGGAAAAGCGGGAAGCAGTACGGGGCTGGGTTTGGGTGGACATGGGGATTACCTCCGGGGGAATGATTTTTATGACAAGGTAAGGATAGCACGACGATGGCTAATTGTCAACTAAAATATTCAACAGGTTGACAATTAGCGTGATAGTTTCTCCCCCCGTGCAGGGGGAGAGGGTTCATTTTACTTTGGCGGGATTTTTCGGGTTTGTGCGGGGGGCGGGATCGGGCCGCAGGCCGCCCGCCCAAAGGGCGGGCGGCCTGCGGCCCGCCCTTTGGGCGGGCAAGCGGGCTTTGCCCGCTGCGGCGGCGGAGCCGCCGGGCCTGCGGCCCGCACTTTCCCCTTCCCCCAAACCGGGTTAGAAGCAGGATCATACCAACTCCATACCCGGCATCTGCCCTTATCCCAGCAGCAGGGCCCCCAGCGCCCACAGCAGGTACACATGCACCGGGTAGAACCAGTAGAACAGCCACCGGGGCGCGTTCCCCCGCTCCCCGTTATACATAGCCAGCGGAATAGCCGCAAAGACCATCATCCACTGGTAATAAGTGAACAGCAATGTTACCGGCGAACCGTTCAGCAGCAGGATGGGGGTGAGGTACAGCACCAGGCTGGATACCACATAGGCGGTCAGCTGCATTTTTCTCTCCCGCCGGAAGAAATACAGCAGTACCCCGATCATCAAAAATTCGATGCCGCCCTCGCAGGTATAGGGGCTGGGCAGCAGTGTTGTAGACAGCAGGGTGGCTGCGGCGGCGGGGAGTACCGCTTCCAGCAGCAGCGGCAGCACAAAGGGCCCTGCCACCAGCAGGATTCCATCCCATCGGCGCTGTTCCATCCGCTTTAGCCCCTGCAAAATCACCAGCAGCAAAAAGAAGGTGGCACAGATGCCATTGGTGGGGGTGATGCCATCCGACCGCAAGCCCCCGGCATATTGCCGCAGCAAGGCATTGATGACCCCCATGCCCACCGCCACCGCATAGACCCGCAGCAGATATTTTTTATAGCTTCTCGTCCGGCCAAAGCCTTCCACCACAAAGAAGAGGAAGATGGGCGCAGCCAACCTTCCCACCCAGCGCAGCGGCTCCGGCAGATACAGGTAGTAGGCCATATGGTCCAGCAGCATGGTGAACAGCGCCAGATACTTGAGGGCGGACGCGGAAAGGGATGGTTTCATGGTTCCTCCTTGTCGGGATGGGATGGGGGCCAGGCTGCGCCCTCCTTTGCCTCCTGCTTAAATTGGGAACGGCGCCGGAGCGGGATCTGGGTGGCCTGCCATTCTATTCAGGCTTGCGCAGGGGGCAGGATCCGGGCCGCAGGCCGTTTCGGCTCCGCCGAAACACGCAGGCAAAGCCTGCGTCGACCGCCTTCGGCGGTCGGGCCTGCGGCCCGCACTCCCCCAGCACAGATGTTACTTCTCCAGCAGCTTCTGCGCGGCGGCGTGGTCGGGGGTGGTCAGCATGGTGTAGTAGGTTTCATAGATGACCATTCCCGGCCGGGCGCCGTTCGGCTTTTTGATGTTCTTCACCAGCGTGTAGTCTATGGGCACGCGGCTGCTTTCCCGCCCGCTGCTGTTGCAAGCGGCCAGCATGGCCGCTTCCTCTATGGTTTGGTCGGGCAGTTCCTCCAGCGGGGTGCCGTTGGTAAGCAGGATCACATGGCTGCCCGGCTGCTTTTGGATATGGAACCACAGGTCGCTGCCATGGGCTGTCTTCAGGGTCAATTGATCATTTTGCAGGTTATTGCGCCCGCACAGGATGGTATATCCATCGCTGGAGCGGTACCGCAGCGGGGGCAGGGTGCCGCCCCGGCGCTTTTGCAGCGGCTTTTGGCCTTTGGGGGTCAGCGTTTTCAGGTAGCCCTGCTGCCGCAGCTCCTCCCGGATCTCCAAAAGCTCGCCTTCGGTGGTGGCACGGCGCAGCGCCTCCTGCACCGATTCAATGTAGGCGATCTCCTCCTCGCATTCGGTGATGAGACGGCGCAGCACCGCTTCGGCATTGGCGGCCTTGCGGTATTCGGTGTAATATTTTTGCACATTGCGGCTGGGGGTCAGCCGTCCCTCCAGCGGGATGGTCACATTGACCGGCGGATCGGCGGTATAGTCCTCGCAGGTCAGGGCGGTCATGCCCTTTTCCAACCGGTACAGGTTGGCACTCAGCAGGTCGCCGTAAAGCCGCAGCTGCTCCCGGCCGGCGCTTTTCTCCAGCTCCTGCAGACGCACCGCCCGCTTGCGCACCAGCCGCTCATGGATGGAGGTGACCTGCCGGCGCAGCCCCTCCCCCGCCAGCTTTACCCCTTCGCTGCCGGTTTTCAGCCGGTAGAATTCCTCCAGCAGCTCACTGCAGGTGGGGTATGGCGTCTGAGTGATATTTGTTCCCTCATACTGCCTTTGCGGCAGGAAGGTGAAATCCGGTTTATCCCCGCCCAGCAGCAGCGGCGTGCCGCCCTCCGGGGCCAGTGCCGCCGCCCATTCGCCCAGTACGGCGGAAACGGTGGCCCGCTGCACCGGCGAAAGGCCACTTACCGGCGGATCGCCAGGGGCAATGCGGTAGGAAAGCTCCCGGCAGATAAGGGGGGATGCCCCCTCCAATACCGCCAGCAGCGCTTTGCTGAGGGGAAGATCCGGCCCGGAAAGCAGCCGGTCGGCGGCATCCAATGGGGAAACTGCCGTCAGGTTCAGCTTCTCCTGCCATGGGGGGTAGACGTACTCCAGCCCGGAAAGCAGCGGCCGGCTTTCGCTTGCCGCAAAATCCACCCGGTGGATGGCATCGATGACCTTGCCGTTTTCTCCCACCAGCACCAGGTTGCCCTGCCGTCCCATCAGCTCGCACACCAGCCGGAACTTGGCCCGGTCGCCCAGTTCATTGGTCGCCTCAAAGTGCAGGGTAAGGACACGGTCCAGCCCCTGCTGGGTCACGGCGGTCAGCCGCCCGCCGCCCAGGTGCTTGCGCAGCAGCAGGCAGAACATCGGCGGGGTGACCGGGTATTCAATTGGAATGGCCGAAAAGTGCAGCCGCGGGGCCGCTCCGGCCAGTATTACCAGGCGGCGCACCGGCCCCCGGTTGTGCAGGTGGATGACCACGCAATCCCGGTTGGGCTGGCCTATTTTATCCACTCTGGCCCCGATCATTGGTTCCAGCTCCTGTTTTATCTTATGCAGAAATCCGCCGTCAAACGGCATAGGGATCACTTCCTTTTGATTTGGGTATGGATGGTACAGGGGGCCAGTTCGGGCCGCAGGCCAAACCGTCCTCCGGACGGTTTTAGCGGGCTTCGCCCGCTGACGGCGGCGCGGAGCGCCGCCGGGCCTGCGGCCCGCTCTCCCCTGCCCCCGCAAAAAATGGGGATGTAGGGCAAAGACCGCGGGCTCCCGTGGCGCAGCCCGTTTCGGCAAAGCTGAAACACACGAGCGAAGCTCGTGTCGCCCGCCTGCGGCGGGCGGGGCTGCGCCCCGCCCTGCCCCCTGCGGAGTCTTAGTTTTATCGCAGCGCCAGCAGCAGCTTTGTCGCTTCGGTCAGCTCGGCGTCCCGTTCGGGGCCGGGCTTGGCTTCCACCAGCCCGGTGATGCGCCGCTGCAGGCGTCCCAGCACCTGCTCCCGGTATTCCCCGGCCAGCGGGTCATTTTCCAGGTCCAGCGCCCCAAAGTACAGCGCCGCCGGGGTCTCCTCGGTGGCACAGCCGGTGTACTGCGCCCGCAGCACCGTATACAGCTTACCGTTCGCCCGGCAGCAGCGCTCCTCCTGCAGGGTAAAGCGATGGGCATACAGCCACTGCCGCAGGTGCACCGGCCGGGTCATGGGCTGCAAAAGGTAGGTAATGGCCGGGTTTTCGGTGTAGTCCCACCGGGAAAGGATATCCGCGATCAGCTCTCCGCCCATCCCGGCGATCACTACCGCGTCCACCCCCACCGGCGCGATGCCGCACAGTCCGTTGGTCAGGCGGCACTCGCTCTGCGCCAGCAGCCCCCGGCGGGTCAGCTCCTGCCGGGCCTTCTCCAGCGGCATGGGGTTAATATCGGCCGCAATGCCGTAATCGCAGCGGCCGCCCTCCAGCAGGGCCGCCACCAGCAGCCCATGGTCGCAGCCGATATCCGCCACCGCCCGGCAGCGCGGGACCATGGCCGCTATGGTGCCCAGTCTTGCGTCAAGATGCTCCATCCCGGAACCTCCTATCTCTCTTGCCCAAAATGCTTTCTTTTCCCCGGCCTTCCGGATGCGCGCAGGCACGGCTCCGCTCTCCGTCGGGCCGCCCCGCCAAAGCCGGGGCCGGCCCTCCCCCGCTCCGCCGCGCCCGCGCGCCTTCACGGGTCTGCGGCCATGCCTTTTCTCTGCCGCCGCCATGCCGGGAGATCATTCTAATAGCATACCAATTTTCCGCCCGCCCGTCAATGACATCCCCGGCCAAAAGGAAGCGGCCCCCGCAGGAGCCGCCCTTTGCTTAAGATTGGTTTTGCCTTTTTATCTCTGTCCCTTATCGTAGGGAATGCCCTCGGCCTTGGGAGCCCGGGAGCTCTTGGAGGTAAAGGCCAGCACCACCAGCGTGATGACATACGGCAGCAGCCGGTAGAAGTTGGCGTTCAGGCCCAGCTCCGTCAGCGCGTAGATGCCGTCGCCGTTGATATCCAGCGTGGAATAGCACGCCGCGATGCATTTGAACAGACCGAACAGCAGCGCGCCGCCCGCCACATTCAGCGGCTTCCAGTTACCAAAGATCATAACCGCCAGCGCCAGGAAGCCGAAGCCCGCCACATCGCCGTTGGCCGAGCAGTTCGCGGTGGTCACCGCGTATACAAATCCGCCCATACCGGCCAGCGCGCCGGAAATGGTGGTACCGGCATAGCGCATCTTCTTTACATTGATGCCCAGCGAATCCGCCGCCTGGGGATTTTCACCGCAGGCCCGCAGCCGCAGACCAAATTTCGTCTTATACAGCACCACCGCCAGCAGGATGAAAACAATGACGCACACATAGTTGCTCAGGTACACCTTATTGAGGAAGGTCTCCTGGAAGAAGTTCAGCTCCGCGGTTCTGTCAAAGCCCAGCATGGTCTTTTTGATCATGAACCAGGAAGCCGAGTCGCCCTTGAGCAGCAGCAGCTGGTTCTGCTTGGCGATGAGGCGCACCAGGAACAGCACCAGCGCGGGCGCCAGCATGTTCAGCGCCGTACCGCCAATGGTCTGGTCCGCCCTTAGGTTGATAGCCGCGAACGCCAATAGTAATGAGAACACCGCACCCAGTATCGCCGCCACCAGCATAGCCAGCAGCAGATACCCCTGCAGCGCCACCCAGTTATCGGCGGCCTTTGCCGCTTCAAACCAACCCAGTGCCTGCATCATCCGTACAAACAGCACCCCGATAAAGGCGCCGAAGATCATAATACCTTCCAGTGCCAGGTTGATGATACCGCTGCGCTCCGCAAAGATGCCGGCCAGCGCCACTACCATCAGCGGGATGGCATAAATCAATGTCTGTCTGATGAGAAATGACATTACGCCTCGGCCTCCTTTCCGGTTTCCGCAGTCCCGGCCGCCTCGCCCTCCGGCTCGGCGGCCCCGCCGGCGTCCTCGGCGGCTGCCGCCGCCTCCTCCGCCGGCTGCGCATCAGGCAGCAGCCCGGCGCCTTCCGGCTGTTTCTTCTTCCAGGGCAGGATGGACTTGCCCGCCTTCTTCCGGCCGCTGATCCACAGCTTGATGACCAGTGAGAAAGCCGAGAGGTACACGATCACCGCGATGATCACATCGGTGATGTACTCGTTGTAGGCCGTCAGGTTGGTCAGCTGCAGGCCCGCAATGGAAAGCAGCGACATGAATATGCCGGTAAAGATGACCCCAATGGGGTTATTGACCGCCAGCAGCGCCACGGCAATGCCGTCAAAGCCCTCGCTGGGCAGCGACTGATAGGTGGTCCAGAAAAATTCGGTGTTGCCGGAAAGATAGTACAGCGCCCCCGCCGCGCCCGCCATGGCGCCGGCAATGGCCATCGAGAATACGATATTGCGCTTATCATGGATACCGGCATACCGGGCGGCGTGCCGGTTGGCGCCGCAGGCCTTCAGCTCATAGCCAAAGGTCGTCTTTTCCAGCATGATGTATACCAGAACCGCCATGAGAATGGCGATGATGATGCCGCCGTTTACCTGGCTGCCGGGGAACAGCTTATCCAGCCCCATTTTGGAGGTCGCCACGCCGTTGTAGGTCGTCTTGTAGACATACCCGGTCTTGTTGCCCTCCACCATGTTCTTCAGGTTGCTGATATCGAATACCCAGGTCACCAGGCTTGCCGCGATCCAGTTGGTCATAATGCAGGCGATAACTTCGTTGATATTGAGGGTCGCCTTCAGCAGGCCGGGGATAGCGCCCCACAGGGCACCGGCCAGCACACCGCCCAGGAAGGCGATGATCCAGATGAGCCAGGCGGGAACGCTGCTGCTGGGGATGGAAAGCGCCAGGAACAGGGAAGCCGTGGTACCGGCCAGGTACTGGCCCGGCGCGCCGATATTGAACAGGCCGGTCTTAAAGGCCACCGCCACCGAAACACCGGTGAGGATGAGCGGCGTAGCCCGGAACAGCATGTTGCCGATATTGGTGGGATTAAAGCCGAAGGTCAAAGCACCCGCGGCGTCGCGCCCGGTGCTCAGCACGCCAAAGAGCACCAGCCGGATGCCGTCCCAGGCGCCCTTCAACGAGATCAGCGGGTTAAAGGCGCCCACGATCAGAATAACCACCGCACCGGTCAAAAGGCCGATGAGGATGGAGATGATGGAAGCCCGCAGCGAATAGGTGGGGGTCTTTTTCATCAGCGGGGATTTTACTTTATTACTCATCGCTGCCTTCCCCCTTTCCTTCCTGCGTGTTATGCTGCCGCTTGGCGCCGGCCATATACAGGCCCAGCTCCTGCACCGTGGTCTTGGCGGGGTCCAGCTCGCCCACGATCTCACCCTCATACATCACCAGGATGCGGTCGGAAAGGCTCATCACCTCGTCCAGCTCCAGAGAGACCAGCAGTACCGCCTTGCCGCGGTCACGCTCCGCCACCAGCTGCTTGTGGATATACTCGATCGCGCCGACATCCAGGCCGCGGGTGGGCTGCACCGCCACGATCAGCGCCTTATCACGGTCCAGCTCACGGGCCACGATCGCCTTCTGCTGGTTGCCGCCGCTCATGCTGCGGGCCACGGTAATGGGGCCCTGGCCGCTGCGCACATCAAATTGCTCGATCAGGCCGTCGGCGTACTCACGCACCGCGTCCGCCTTGATAAAGCCGTGATTCTGGAACTTGGTCTCGTAGTAGCGCTGCAGCACCATGTTCTGCTCCAGTGTAAAGTCCAGCACCAGGCCGTGCTTGTGCCGGTCCTCCGGGATGTGGGACATCTCCTTGCCGCGCTCTCTTATCTTCGCGTGGGTAATATCGTGCCCGCACAGCTTCACGGTGCCGCCGCTGGGCTTCTCCAGGCCGGTCAGGCCGTATACCAGCTCGGTCTGGCCGTTGCCGTCAATGCCCGCGATGCACAAGATCTCCCCGCTGCGCGCGGTAAAGGTCACATCGTGCACGGCGTCCTTTTTATGCAGCTTGCTGGGCACGGTAAAGTGCTCTACCTCCAGCACCGCCTCGCCGGGCTTCGCCGGGGATTTCTGCACCTCCAGCTGGACCGGTCGGCCCACCATCATGTTGCTCAGTTCCTGCTTGTTGGTCTTGGCCGTATCAATGGTGCCGACATATTTTCCCTTGCGCAGTACGGTGCAGCGGTCCGCCACCGCCATGATCTCATTGAGCTTATGGCTGATAAAGAGGATGCTCTTGCCCTCCTTGGCCAGGCTGCGCATGATCTCCATCAGCTCGTCGATCTCCTGCGGGGTCAGCACGGCGGTCGGCTCATCAAAGATAAGGATCTCATTATCGCGGTACAGCATCTTCAGGATCTCCACCCGCTGCTGCATCCCCACGGTGATATCCTCCACCTTGGCGTCCATATCAATGGCCAAGCCGTATTTTTCCGAGAGCTCCTTCACCTTCTGCCGGGCCTTTTTCTTCTGCAAAAAGCCGAATTTGGTATCCTCCGCCCCCAGGATGATGTTATCCAGCACCGTAAAGACATCAATGAGCTTAAAGTGCTGGTGCACCATGCCGATGCCCAGCGCCGTGGCGTCATTAGGGTCATTGATCTTTACCGGTACGCCATTCTTGCGGATCTCTCCCTTTTCCGGCTGGTACAGGCCAAAGAGCACGCTCATCAGCGTACTTTTGCCCGCGCCGTTTTCGCCCAGCAGCGCGTGGATCTCCCCACGGCGCAGCTGCAGGGTGATATCATCATTTGCCTTAATGCCGGGGAACTCTTTGGTAATGTGAAGCATTTCAATAATGTAATCATTATTGTGGTTTTGTTCCATGCTCCACCCCCCTTTCTGTTTGTTTGGTCGGGTCTGTGTCTCTTTGTGCTCATTGCATATTACAACATTATAATTATATAGTCCCTCCGGGCAAATTGCAAGGCGAACCCCGCTCCCCGGTATAGAAATACAACCCGCCTTTTTGTTCAATTTACCACCTTTTTCTCCCATATCCGCCCCACTGTCCCCTTTCTCCGCCTCCGGCGGGGGCTAATTTGCAGTCGCCTGACGGCGGGGCGGAGCCTTTTGCAAAGGCATAATCTGTACGGCTCGCCGCCGAGGCCCTACTTTTCTATGA
>CALERQ010000034.1 GCA_937907305.1 uncultured Clostridia bacterium
CCTCCAGGGCGGATTTGACCCGGCCGACACAGTGATCGCACATCATGCCCTCAATGTGGAGAACAAGGGATTGGGACGCGGCGGGAGCCTGCGGCTGCACCACCTTGTAACCGGCGGCTTCCACGGCGGCGGTCAGCTCTTCGGTGGAGTGGGGCTCGGTCATGGTGAGGGTAGCGGTGTTTTTGGCCAGGTTTACCTCGGCGGTGACACCGGGCAGGGCCTCCAGGGCGGATTTGACCCGGCCGACACAGTGATCGCACATCATGCCCTCAATATGGAGGACGAGGGGCTGGGGCACGGTGGGAGCCGTTGCTTCCGCGGGCTTGGCAACGGGGGCGGTCTCCTGCGGGAGGAGGGTGCATTCCACCTCGGTGACGGGAGGGATGGCATCTGCGGCGGGGAGCTTGGGCTTCCAGCCGCGCAGCCGCAGGGCATTGCTGACCACGCAGACCGAGGAAAGACTCATGGCGGCGGAGGCCAGCATGGGGCTGAGCTTCCAGCCCAGCAGGGAATAGAATACTCCGGCGGCAATGGGGATGCCGATGCTATTATAAAGGAATGCCCAGAAGAGGTTTTGCTTGATATTGCGCAGGACGCTGCGGGAAAGCTGCAGGGCGGCTGGAATATCGGCGGGATCGCTGTGCATGAGGACGATATCGGCGGAATCGATGGCGATATCGGTGCCGGCGCCGATGGCAATGCCGATATCGGCCCGGACCAGCGCGGGAGCGTCGTTGATGCCGTCGCCTACCATGGCGACGACCTCGCCCTTTTCCTGCAGAGAACGGATGACCGCTTCCTTTTGCTGGGGCAGCACCTCCGGGATGACACGGGGGATGCCGACTTCCTTGGCAATGGCTTCGGCCGTACGGCGGTGATCGCCGGTGAGCAGCAGTACCGAAAGGCCCATCTGCCGCAGGGCGGCGATGGCGGCGGCGCTGGTTTCCCGGGGAGGATCGGCGACGGCGATGAGCCCCAGGGGGGTGGTGCCGGCACCGAAGTACAGAGGAGTCCGGCCGCGGGCCGCCAGTTCTTCCGCCTGGGTGGAAAGAGCGGAAATATCGCAGCCCATGGCGGCAGCCAGGCGGGCATTACCACCCCAGACCGTTTCGCCGTTCAATTTCGCGGTAAGGCCCTGTCCCTCCGGGGCGGTGAAATCGGTGACGGGGGAAAGGGGGATGTTCTTTTCCGCACAGTAGGCGGTGACGGCGGCGGCCAACGGATGGGCGCTGGCGGCTTCCAGGGCGTGAGCCACCGGCAGCAGGCGGGCGTCCAGCTCCACGACATCGGTGACGGCGGGCTGGCCGGTGGTGGCGGTGCCAGTTTTATCCAGCACCACAGTGGTGATGCTGTGGGCACGCTCCAGCGCCTCGGCGCTTTTTACCAGGATGCCGTATTCGGCGCCGCGGCCGGTGCCCACCATGATGGCGGTGGGGGTGGCAAGGCCCAGGGCACAGGGACAGCTGATGACCAGCACGGCGATGCCGATGGAAAGGGCAAAAGCGGGGGTTTGACCAACAAGCAGCCAAATGACCATGGCCAGCACGGCGATGCCGATGACCACCGGCACAAAGACGGCGGCGACTTTATCGGCGATGCGCTGGATGGGCGCTTTGGTAGCGGCGGTATCCTCCACCAGGTGGATGATCTGGGAGAGGGTGGTTTCTTCGCCCACATGGGTGGCCTGCATGGTGAAGTAACCGCTGCGGCACAGGGTGGCGCCGGTGACGGGATCGCCGGCGGATTTATCGACCGGCAGGCTTTCGCCGGTGATGGCGGATTCATCCACGGCGGCTTGTCCTTCGGTGACGGTGCCATCCACCGGGATGGCCTCGCCCGCGCGGACGATGAGAAGATCACCCTGCCGGACTTCCTCCAGCGGGACTTCCTCTTCCTTGCCATTCCGCAGCAGGTGGGCAGTGGCGGGAGCCAGGGCCATCAGTTTTTGCAGGGCATCGGCGGTGTGGCTTTTGCTGCGGGCTTCCCAATATTTCCCCACACTGACGAGGGTGAGGATGGTGCCGGCGGATTCAAAGTAGAGATCCATGTGGTACTGGGCGACCAGTTCCATATCCCCGGCGGCCAATCCCTGGGCAATGCGGATGATGGCATAAACACCGTACAGAATGGCGGCGGAGGAGCCGACGGCCACGAGAGTATCCATGGTGGGCGCCCCGCGGAACAGAGAGGCGAAGCCCCGGCGGAAGTAACGGAACTGCAGCACCGCAATGGCCAGGGTAAGCACCAGCTGCACCAGACCGAACCACAGGGCATTGTGGTGGCCGGAAAGGAAGGAGGGCAGCGGCAGGCCCATCATGTGGCCCATGGAGATATACAGCAGGACCAGCAGAAGGCCCACACAGACCCACAAGCGGGTGCGCTCGCGGCCGGCGGCCCCCGCAGGGGGCTGGGCGGCGGAGCCGCCCGCGGCGCCCGCCGGGCGGGCGCCGTAGCCGGCCGCGGCCACGGCCTGGCAGATCTCCGCTTCGGAGAGCTTGCTGTCGTCATATTCTACCAGCATGCGGTTCTGCATCAAATCGACGGTGACAGAAGAGACCCCTGCCAACGCCGAAACCGCCCGCTCCACATGGGAACTGCAGGCAGTACAGCTCATGCCGGTGACATCAAAGCGCTGTTTCATAAACTCCACCTCCGTGGTATATTTTACGCCACTATTATAAAAAGGGCGGCGTGCGATGTCAACTGCTATTTTACCCGGAAAGGGGGAATAATCTGCCCGAAGAGGCACAAAATAGACCGCAGCCGGGGCCTAAACCAGAAAAGATGCTCAATTTTCATAAAAGGTTTTATAGCATATTTGCTGAATTTGTGGAGTTGCGACAGATTTTGATTGAAAAGACGGACGGCAGGCGGTATAATATCATTGCGAAGGCTGGAAACGATTCCAGCCAAGAAAAGAACGCAAACACAATATAGGAGGAGAAACCATGAAAAAGACATTAGCAATTCTGTTGGCTGTTGTTATGGCGATCACCCTGTTCACCGCCTGCGGCAACGACAACAACACCCCGAACAATGACACCAAGACCGGTTCCGTCTATTACCTGAACTTCAAGCCCGAGGCTGATCAGGCCTGGCAGAAGCTGGCTGAGACCTACACCGCTCTGACTGGTGTACCCGTAACCGTACTGACCGCTGCTTCCGGTACTTACGACCAGACCCTGACCGCCGAGATGGATAAGGACGCTGCTCCCACCATGTTCCAGGTAGGCAATGCTGGCGCTGTAAAGACCTGGGGTGAGTACTGCTACGACCTGACCAACACCGATGTGATGAAGGAAATGACCACCGACGCCTTTAACCTGAAGAACGAGGCTGGCGAGACTGTTTCCATCGGCTACTGCTATGAGGCTTTCGGTATCATCGTCAACAAGGCTCTGCTGGAGAAGGCCGGCTATACCGTAGCTGACATCACCAACTTTGAGACCCTGAAGAAGGTCGCTGATGACATCCATGCTCGTTCTGCTGAGCTGGGCTTCGATGCCTTCTCCTCTGCCGGTCTGGACGGTTCCTCCAGCTGGCGCTTCTCCGGTCACCTTGCCAATATGCCCCTGTTCTATGAGTTCCGCGATGACGGCGTGACTTCTCAGCCCGCTACCATCACCGGCAAGTACCTGGAGAACTACAAGAACATTTGGGACCTGTATACCACTGATTCCGCCACCACCGGCGCTGCCCTGGTTTCCGCTACCGGCGACCAGTCCGAAGCTGAGTTCGGCGAGGGCAAGGCTGTATTCTATCAGAACGGTTCCTGGGAGTATGCTGCCCTGACCGGCGAGAAGTTCGGCATGAACGCTGACGATCTGGCTATGATCCCGATCTACTGCGGCGTGGAAGGCGAAGAGCAGGCTGGTCTGTGCTGCGGCACCGAGAACTGCTGGGCTGTAAACAAGAATGCTTCTGAAGAAGATATCAAGGCAACTCTGGACTTTATGAAGTGGGTTGTTACCTCTGAGGAAGGCACCACCATGATGGCAGAACAGTTTGGCCCGATCCCCTTCAAGTCTGCCAAAACTCCTGAGAATGTATTCTTTGCTCAGGCCAATGACTACACCGCTAAGGGCAACTATGTTGTAACCTGGGCCTTCAACTATACCCCCGCCGTGGATGACTGGCGTGCTGCTGTTGTTGACGCTCTGACCCAGTACACCACCGGCAACGGTGATTGGGCCGCTGTCGAGTCTGCCTTCGTAGATGGCTGGGCTGCCCAGTATGCGAAGGAGAACTCCTGATCTTAGGATTTCCACTGAAGCAAAAACCGAATAAACTGCAAAAACCGGGGGCGAGCGCTGCGCTCGCCCCCATTTTACAGGGGAAAGCCCAGAACTGACCCGCCCGCCCCGGTGGGGGTGTGAGTTGTGCGCTTTACCATAACCAAAGGAGTGTGAAAGTCAGCTATGAAACTGTTCCAAAAAAAGCGTGACGCCACGGCGCTGAATTCGCCGCTGATCCGACGGCCGATCCAGAAATGCTTCTGGCTGTTCCTGCTGCCGACCTTTGCGGCATTCTGCATCGGCTTTTTGTATCCGTTCTGCAAAGGATTTTTCCTTTCCTTCTGCGACTTTAAGACCACCAAGAACTGGACCTGGGCGGGAATCCAAAATTACATTGCGGCCTTCCAGGATAAGAGCTTCGGACACGCCTTCTGGTACACGGCGCTTTTCGCGGTGGTTTCGCTGGTGCTTATCAATGTGATCGCCTTTGCCATTGCCTATGCGCTGACGAGAGGAATTAAAGGCTCCAACCTGTTCCGCACGGTATTCTTTATGCCGAACCTTATCGGCGGCATTGTGCTGGGCTATATCTGGAGCATGATCTTCAACGGTATCCTCATCAAATACAGCACCAGTGTAGTGCTGGAGACCAAGTACGGTTTCTGGGGACTTATCATCCTGATGTGCTGGCAGCAGATCGGCTATATGATGATCATTTACATTGCCGGACTGCAAAGCGTGCCGGAGGATATGCTGGAGGCGGCCCGTATTGACGGTGCCAACGGCTGGCAGACGCTGTGGAAGGTCACCATTCCCAATGTGATGCCCTCCATCACCATCTGTACCTTCCTGACCCTGACCAATTCCTTTAAGCTGTACGACCAGAACCTGGCGCTGACCGCCGGACGGCCGTTTATCCAGCAGGGCGGCGAGGTGATAAAGACCACCGAAATGCTGGCGCTGAATATTGTAAACTCCTTCTACGCCAGCGCGCGCAGCCGCGGCGTGGGTCAGGCCAAGGCCGTGATCTTCTTTGTGCTGGTGGCCGTGCTGAGTATTCTGCAGCTGCGTTCCACCAAGGATAAGGAGGTGCAGCAATAATGTCTACCAAAACAGCTTCCGGCGGCTTTAAGCGTGAGCGGCGCCGCCACGATGCGATGTCGGTCATTTTTGGCATCCTTTCCGTTATCTATCTGATCCCGGTGTTCCTGGTGGCTATGAACTCCTTTAAGAGCAACGCCTCCATTAACCTGGAGACCTTTGCCTTCCCGGCTGAGGGCACCTTTGTAGGGCTGGATAATTACATCAAGGGTTTGACCTTCGGCAACTATCCCTTCCTGAAGAGCGCGGGATATTCGCTGCTTATCACCGTTGTTTCCGCGGCGCTTATTCTGCTGTGCACCAGCATGGCGGCATGGTACATTGCCCGCGTGGGCAGTGCCCTTTCCAAGGTGGTTTACTACCTGTGCGTCTTTTCAATGGTGGTGCCGTTCCAGATGGTGATGTTTACCCTGGCGCGGACGGCGGATACCCTGAAACTGAATACCCCCTACACCATTCCGATCATCTATCTGGGCTTTGGCGCAGGGCTGGCAGTCTTTATGTTCAGCGGTTTTATTAAGAGCATTCCGCTGGAGATAGAGGAGGCCGCGGCCATTGACGGCTGCGGACCCATCCGGACCTACTTTAGCGTGGTGCTGCCAATGCTGAAGCCAACGATGATTTCGGTAGGTGTGCTGGAGATCATGTGGGTGTGGAACGACTACCTGCTGCCCTACCTGGTGCTGGACCGCAAGAAATACATGACCATCCCCATTCATATTCAGTTCCTGCAGGGCAGCTACGGTTCGGTGGATCTGGGCGCCATTATGGCGTTGATCATGCTTTCGATTATTCCTGTTATCATTTTCTACCTCACCTGCCAGAAGCACATCATCAAGGGTGTGGCGGCCGGTGCCGTAAAGGGCTGATACTACTGTGACGATAAAAGATATTGCGAGAGAGAGCGGCTATGCCGTAGGGACCGTTTCCCGCGTACTGAACAATCATCCGGATGTCAGCGAAAAGGCGCGGGAGCGCATCCTGGCGGTGGTGGCGAAGAATGGATATATCCAAAACGCCAACGCCAAGAATCTGAAACAATCGGTGAACCGAAGCCTGCTGGTGTTGGTGAAGGGCGTGAGAAACGAGCTCTTTGCCGCACTGGTGGAACAGCTGCAGGGCCTGGTGAATAATACGCCTTATAGCCTGCTGGTGGATTACTTTGATGAGGATACCGACGAGGTGCAGAGGGCCATTACGCTGTGCGCCGAGAAAAAACCGCTGGGAATTCTGTTCCTGGGAGGCAACGCCGATAACTTTAAGCGGAGCTTTGGACGCATTACGCTGCCGGCGGTGCTGGTGACCTCCCCGGCCGAAGGGCTGGACTACCCGAACCTTTCCAGTGTGACGACCGACGACTTTGAAGCCTCGGTGCAGGCGGTACGGGTGCTGCTGGAGCATGGACACCGGCACATCGCCATCATCGGCGGGCGGCCCAGCTTCAGCGATGTTTCCGGCCAGCGCTTTGCCGGGGGACGGGCGGCCTTTGCCGAAAGCGGGCTGCCGGCGGAAAACCTGGTGGAATACGGCGAGGCGCGCTTCTGCTACGAGGAGGGCTACCAGGCCATGCACCATGTGCTGGAGGAGTACCCGGAGATCACCGCGGCGTACGCCATAGCCGATGTGGTGGCGATAGGCGCCATGCGGGCCGCGCAGGATGCCGGACGGACGGTGGGAAAGGATCTTTCCATCATCGGTTTTGATGGGCTGGCGCTGAGCGAATACCTGACGCCGCGGCTGGCGACCATTGGGCAATCGGTAGAGCAACTGGCGCGGGAAGCGACCGGTACGCTGCTGGATGCCATAGAGAATGGTGCGCCGGCCCGGCGGGTGACGGTACCCTTTACCGTGATAAGCGGCGAGAGTGTGGGCCCGGGGCCGGTGGATTGAATTTGTTAGATTTGTGCTGCGAAAGGGCGGCCCGAACCGCGCCCAGGAGCACGAGCCAAGATGTGATAGAAAAGAGAGCAAAAGCTATGAGAAGCAGTGGAGTACTGATGCACATATCCTCCTTGCCGGGGCCTTACGGCATCGGCACGATGGGAGATAACGCCTACCGCTTTGCGGATTTTCTGCAGCGGGCGGGGCAGACCTGGTGGCAGATCTTGCCCATTGGGCCGACCAGCTACGGTGATTCGCCGTACCAGTCGTTCAGCTCGGTGGCAGGGAACCCATATTTTATAGACCTGCCGCAGCTGGAGCGGGATGGGCTGCTGGAACGCGATGAATACGAACGGCTGCCGTGGTGTGAAAGCGAGACTGCGGTAGATTATGGACGGCTGTACCAGCTGCGCTATGAGGTTCTGCACCACGCCTACCGGCGTTTTGCGCAGAGCCCGCCGGAGGATTATCGGTGCTTCTGCGAGGAAAACGGGCACTGGCTGCCGGACTATGCGCTGTTTATGGCGTTGAAGGGCGCCCATGGCGGGCGCCCGTGGAGTGAGTGGGAGCAGCCGCTGAAAACGCGGGAGCCGGGCGCTATTGCGGCGGCGCGGGAGCAATATGCCGAAGAGATCGGCTTCCAGATGATGCTGCAATACCTGTTTACCCGGCAGTGGCGGGCCTTGAAGGGCTATGCCAATGAGCGCGGGATCCGCATCATTGGGGATATCCCCATCTATGTACCGCGGGATTCTGCCGATGTGTGGAGTGCCCCGGAGCAATTCCTGCTGGATGAGAATTACGAGCCGATCGAGGTAGCGGGCTGCCCGCCTGATGGATTTTCGGCCGATGGGCAGCTGTGGGGCAACCCGCTGTACCGCTGGGACGCCATGAAAGCGGATGGCTACCGCTGGTGGATCGACCGCTTTAGGGCCAGCGCGGCGTTGTATGATATTATCCGCATTGACCATTTCCGTGGATTTGAGGGCTACTATGCGATCCCAGGTGGGGCTACCACCGCCCGTGACGGCGTATGGCGGCAGGGCCCGGGCATCGAACTGTTCCACGCGGTGCGGGCCGCCTTGGGGGATTTGCCCATTATTGCGGAGGACCTGGGCTTTTTGACCGAGGGTGTTCATCGTCTGCGGGAGGAGTGTGGCTTCCCTGGCATGAAGGTGCTGCAGTTTGCCTTTGACAGTCGGGAGGACAGCGACTACCTGCCGCACAATTACCCCCGGCACTGTGTGGTATACACCGGCACCCACGATAATGATACCATCATGGGATGGATGCATACGGCTTCTCCGGAGGATGTGCGGTTTGCGTGGGAGTACCTGCGCCTGACCGAAGCGGAGGGCCCTAACTGGGGTATGATGTGCGGGGCACTGCAAAGCCCCGGTGATACTGTCATCCTGACGATGCAGGACCTGCTGGGTCTGGGCAGCGAGGCGCGGATGAATATTCCCTCCACGCTGGGCTGCAACTGGAAGTGGCGTGCCGCGCCGGATAGCATTACCCCGGAGTTGGCCGACCGGCTGCGCCATGTGACGGGGCTGTACCGCCGTCTGCCAAGATAAATCAGTTTATCCAAGAGAGTGAAAATAGGGAGCCTCCGGCGGAATGTGGCCGGGGGCTCCGCTTTGGCTTGACAGGGAATTTGGAAAAGCCGTATAATGGAAACCACCCGGGCTGAATTCTGCAAAAGGCAGGCGGGCGCTCCAAAGCGGCGAGG
>CALERQ010000035.1 GCA_937907305.1 uncultured Clostridia bacterium
ATATTCAGAAGATCCTGGCGATCACCATGCAGGACCTGCAGGACGAAGAGCCGCTGGCCGCGGTGGCAAAGACATTCTTTGACTGGTGCGGCGACTGTGATACCCTCATAGCATGGAGCGGAAATGACTTTGGCGTGCTGGAAAAGAATCTGGCGCACATAGGGATGAAGATACCGGAGCAGTTGGGCCGCTACGATGTGCAGATGGCCTATGCCTACCGAACCGAGAATAGTATTCGCAATTATGCCCTAAAAACCGCGGTGGAGGCCATGGAGCTGCCGGAACCGGAGGGACAGGAATACCATGATGCCTACTGCGATGCCCAGTTTACGGCCGCTATCGGGCGGGCACTGACCGAACGCTACGGTCCCTTGCCGACTGAAGAAGAACTGCAGGCGCTGAAAAACACCCTGGTAAAGCCCAAAAAGCCCAAGCTGCCACTGATGTATAGTGTAAAAAAAGCAATAAGGATGGAGCAGTATGTTGCGTTCCCCTGCCCTACCTGTGGCTTGCAGCTGCGGCTGCCCTGTTGGTACGCATTGGATGATAAGCATTTTATCGGGCAGGCACGCTGCCTGGAATGCGGCCCTCGATACGCCGAACTGACCTGTGACCATTTTCGGCAGAACCGATGTGACGCACACTTTACCCTGTGGGGAGAAGCCAGCGACTACGCAAAAGATCAAATGAAAAAAGCGGTGGAGTTGGATCACTGCATCAAGCTGTATCCACCGCGGCGTAAAAAGGAAGCAAAGTAACCGATGGAAGCCCTTGCGGGGGCTTCTTTTTTATAAAGTACACCGTGAAATCATGCGGAAATCGTTCGTAAATGCTGAACGGTATTCCATGTTAACGATTTTTTAACAATTGCGACGAGATGATATTGACAATTTTCTGCCTTATCGTTATTCTGTATTATGATGAACGGTTGACTGTGCGTTTGTCAAATCAACACAAAGAGAGGTTTTTACCATGAAAAAAGTAAACTGGCTGGTCGTGGCGGCCGGTCTGGTGGTAGGCGCTGCAGCCGTACTGCTGACCGCGCTGGGCAACCCCGGCAACATGGGCTTTTGTATCGCGTGCTTCCTGCGGGATACCTCCGGCGCCCTGGGCCTGCACTCCGCAGGCATGGTTCAGTACATCCGTCCTGAGATCATCGGCATCGTACTGGGCTCCCTCATCGCTGCTCTTGGCTTTAAGGAATTCAAAGGCCGCGGCGGCTCCTCCCCTGCCCTGCGTTTTGTACTGGGTATGTTCGTAATGATCGGCGCTTTGATGTTCCTGGGCTGCCCGCTGCGTATGATGATCCGCATCGGCGGCGGCGACCTGAATGCCATCGTTGGTCTGGTCGGTTTCGTTGCTGGCATCTTCATCGGCACCCTGTTCCTCAAGAAGGGCTTTACCATGAAGCGTGCCTATAACCTGGGCACCCTGGAAGGCAGCGTAATGCCTGCTATCGTAGTGGCCCTGCTGATCCTGCTCATCGCTGCTCCCTCCTTCATTCACTTCTCCACCGAAGGCCCCGGCAGCAAGCACGCCCCCCTCATCGCTTCCCTGGTCGTTGGCCTGATCGTCGGCGGTCTGGCACAGCGTTCCCGCCTGTGTACTGTGGGCGGCATCCGCGATGCTATGATGTTCAAAGACTTCAAGCTGCTGTATGGCTTTATCGCTGTTATCATTGCTGTTATCATCGGCAACCTCATCACCGGCAACTTCAACCTGGGCTTTGAGGGTCAGCCTGTTGCCCACACCGATGGCCTGTGGAACGCCCTGGGCATGGCTCTGGTCGGCTGGGGTTCCGTCCTGCTGGGCGGCTGCCCGCTGCGTCAGCTGATACTGGCCGGCGAAGGCAGCGCGGATTCCACCATCACCGTACTTGGTATGATGGTAGGCGCCGCTCTCTGCCACAATTTTGGTCTGGCTTCTTCCGCCAATGGCCCCACCCAGAATGGAATGATCGCTGTTGTCATCGGCTTTGTCGTTGTGGCGATTGTTTCCTTCCGGAATGTTGCTAAGGAGGCGTAACTATGGTAGATGCAAGAGGACTTGCCTGCCCCATGCCTGTGGTTATGGTGCAGAAAGAAGTCAAGAAGAGTAATCCCGCCGAGCTGACCGTACTGGTAGATAACCAGTGTGCCGTGGAGAATGTGACCCGCTTTGCCGGGAGCCAAGGCTACAAAGTAGCGGTAAAGGCCGACGGTGAGGACTTCACCCTGACCCTGACCAAGTGATATGAATTCTTACATTGCAACCTTTCACACGCACTTTTCCGCTCAGTGTACCGCGCGTGCCATGATGAAAGCCGGGATCGATGCCAAAATGGCGCCGGTTCCACGCTCCCTCAGCACCGACTGCGGCACCTGTGTGCGCTATGAAGCAGCAACCCCGCTGGCTGAACTGATGCATACCGATTACGATACCATCTATGCGGTGAGAGGCGGAAGCTACTGTGAACTGCAAAAAAACGAAGAATAAAGAAAAGAGCTGTCGGTTTTGTGACCGGCAGCCCTTTTTTATTCAGCTGTTGCCCATCTCTTCGCTAAGGGTGAGCCAGCGCTCCAGGGTGGAATCCAAAAGCCCCTGCTTTTCTTCTATGAGGGCACAGAGTTCCTGCAGGCGCTGGTAGTCGTTCTGCACGCTATCCTGCGCCATTTCCGCCTTGATTTGTTCCAGCTCCTCCTCCAGCGTATGGATGAGTGTTTCGGTTTCGGCGTATTCCTTACGGCGGCGGGCATCCTCCCGGCGCTGCTCCTTGCCGCGGTTATACAGTTTTTTCTGCTCGCTTTCGGTCTTTGGCTGCGGGGTAGCGGCCTTTTCCAGGCCCTGCTCCGCTTTGGCTTTCAGATAAGCGCCGTAACCACCCTTATACTGGTGCAGAGCCCCCTGCTCTATCGCAAAAATGCGGTTTGGCACACGATCCAGCAGGTAGCGGTCATGGGATACGATGATCAGTGTTCCCTCGTACTCCGCAAGGGCCTGCTGCAAAACCTCCTTGGAGGGCAAATCTAAATGGTTGGTGGGTTCATCCAACACCAGCGCATTACTGCCCGCCAGACAGATGATTGCGAGCTTCAGGCGGGCACGCTCTCCGCCGGAAAGCTGCCCCACCAGCCGGTGGGCGTCCTCCCCGGTAAGTCCCATGGCCCCCAGGGCTGTACGCAAAGGTGTTTCATATAGACGGGGATAGGCCTTCCACATGGTGTCCAGTACAGTCAGGGATTGATCCAGATGATCACTTCCCTGATCGTAGTAACTGCGCTTAACGCCCCTCCCCCAGGTGATGCGGCCCTTTATGGGCGGCTGCGCCGAAAGGAGGGTGCGCAGAAGCGTTGTTTTGCCGCTTCCGTTGGGGCCGATAATGGCCACCTTATCCCCCCGCTGGATATTGAATTCCGCATTGGAAAGAAGAATGCGTTCCCGCTCTCCGCTGCCTACCGCAATGGTAAGCCCCTCGACATCCAGGACATCTTTGACCGGCTCAGTCTCAAACTCCAGGCGGATCTTGGGTGGCTTTAGGCGGCGGTGGGGCTTTTCAATGGGCTCCAGCCGTTCCAGCATCTTCTGCCGGGACTGCGCCATCTTGGTGGTGGAAGCACGCACCAAATTGCGGGCCACATAGTCCTCCAGCTTGGCTCGCTCCGCCTGCTGCTGCTCATACAGCTTCTTTTGGCGGGCATCCTGCTCCTCCCGCTGGCGAGTGTAGGCGGTGTAGTTGCCCTTGTATTCCCACAGGGTAGCATCCTCCAGCTCCCATATTTTATTGCAGAGTTTATCAAGGAAGTAGCGGTCGTGTGAAACTACCAGCAGTGCTCCCTTATAGCTGGCCAGGTAATCCTCCAACCAGCTCAGCGTGGCAAAGTCAAGATGGTTGGTCGGTTCATCCAGAATAAGCAAGCTGGGGGCCTCCAGCAGAAGCTTTGCGATTGCGAGGCGGGTCTGTTCCCCACCGGAGAGCTTATCCACACATTTATCAAAGCCATGTTCCGCAAAGCCCATGCCGGTCAGCACCGTCTTGATCTTCACCTCAATTTGGTAGCCGTCCCGCGCCAGGAAAGCATCCTCCGTACGCCGGTACTCCTCTGCCAGGGCCGGCGTATTTTCCTGCGTCATTTGCTCCTGCAGCTCCTTCATACGGCGATCCAGGGCATACACATCAGCAAAGACTGACTGCATCTCCTGCCAAATGGTCCCCTCAAAGGAAAGCCCGCAGTTCTGCTTTTGATAGCCAATAGAAAGGTTTGTTCCTCTGGCGATCTCTCCTGAACCGTCATCCGGTTCTAATTCCCCACAGATGACCCGCAGAAGGGTAGTCTTGCCGGTGCCATTGGGGCCCACCAGGCCAATACGGTCGTGATCCTCTATCTTGGCGGTGACGCCGGAAAAAATGACCTCGCTGCCAAAGCTCTTACTAACATTCTGCAAAGAGATCTGCACCGTGATTCCCCCTTTCTGCTGTGATAACCATGATATTATAGCACAGAAGCTGCCGAATGGAAAGCCTTTTTGCGCCGGATGGTTCCCAAGCAGGCTGCGGGATGGTATAATAAAAAAAGAACCGGCCACCGAAAAGGAGAACGCCATGTTTAAGAAGAATGACATCATCCCACTTACCATAGAATCCATCACCAATGAAGGCAGCGGTATCGGGCACGCCGATGGCATCGCGGTCTTTGTGCCTATGACCGCCGCCGGAGACGAACTGAAAGTGCGGATCGTAAAAGTGCAGAAAAGCTACTGCTATGGCATCATCGAAGAGATCATCACCCCTTCCCCGGATCGTGTTCCAGTCGACTGCCCCAGCTATAAACGCTGCGGCGGGTGCAGTTTGCGTCATATCACCTACGAAGCAGAGCTGCGCGAAAAGCAGCGCTGGGTCCAGGATGCCATGCGGCGCATCGGCGGCTTTACAATGGAGCCGCTGCCCATTCTGCCTTCCCCCAGCCATGCCCGCTACCGCAATAAGGCACAGTTCCCCTTTGGACAAGGCGATGCAGACAGCTATACCGGCTTTTTTGCACCGCGCAGCCATACGGTCATTCCCTGCCGGGATTGCCCACTGCAGCCGGTGGTTTTCAATGAGATCGCCGCATGGGTGTGTCATTATGCCGATGCTCATAATCTCACCATCTACGATGAGCAATCCGGGAAAGGCCTGCTGCGGCATCTTTATCTGCGCCAGGCGGCCGCCGATGGCAGCATTATGCTCTGTCTTGTCATCAATGGTGATAAAATGCCCCATGCCAAGGACTTCGCCCGGGAAGCACAGCAGCAGTTCCCTGCCATCTCTACCATACTGCTAAACCATAACACCCGCCGGGATAATGTGATCCTTGGGCAGCGAGAAACAGTTCTGGCAGGGCCCGGCGCTTTACAGGATGTTCTATGCGGGGTTTCCGTTTCGCTTTCCCCGCACAGCTTTTATCAGGTGAATCACGATGCCGCAGAACAGCTGTACCGGGAAGCCGCGCGGCTGGCCGCCCTGCAGCCGAATGAAACTCTTCTCGATCTCTACTGCGGAGCAGGTACCATCGGGCTTTCCATGGTACAGCCGGGACAGAAGCTCATCGGTGTGGAGGTAGTCCCCAGTGCAGTGGAAAATGCCCGCCAAAACGCTGCACGCGCCGGTGTAACTGATGCGGAATTTCTGTGCGCAGATGCAGGCAAGGCCTCACAGATTTTAGCGGAACGCGGCCTGCGCCCTGATGTCATTGTGCTGGATCCACCCCGCAAGGGCTGCGATAACGATACCCTGCAAGCGGTAGTGCGTATGGCACCCAGCCGCATCGTCATGGTAAGTTGTAATCCCGCCACCATGGCACGGGATACCGCTATCCTTCGGGAGATGGGCTACACTCTGCTGTGTTACCGCCCGGTGGATCTTTTCCCCAGGACAGCGCATTGTGAGACGGTTGGTCTTCTTTCCAAGGAATAAATCAACTCGAAAAAGTTCGTGTGGAATTCTCATTGGAAAATATGGCTATGTCCGGATTCCAGAAAGGCGCAACTCATCCGTAAATAAAGGAGTATGTGCAGAAACATATGAATGTAAAGAAAATCATGATTATAGGTAGTCCCGGAGCCGGGAAAAGTACATTTGCTAGGAAACTTAGAGATAAAACAGGATTACCATTATTTTATTTGGATATGATAAAACATAAGCCTGATAGAACGGAGATCTCATGTGAGGAGTTTGATATTAAACTTAGAGAAATAGTGAATCTTCCTGAATGGATTATTGATGGTAATTATCAGAGAACATTGGATATTAGAATGAGGCAAGCAGATACAATCATCTTATTTGATTTACCAATGCAGGTTTGTTTACAGGGTGCTATTGCGAGAATTGGTACTACGCGAGAGGATCTTCCGTGGATTGAAACAGAGGAAACATTAGAAAACGGTTTTAGAAAATGGATTGAGGAATTTTCAGAAAAAAGATTACCGGATATATATTTTTTATTAGATAAATACAAAGATAAGGATGTTGTAATATTCAGGTCCAGAGAGGAAGCGGATAAATATTTGTATAACAGTGATATGCAATAGCAAGACCGGTCAGGATTTCACGGGAACCCCGGCCGGCCTTTTATTGCATTCTCACCGGAATACTGATCTCGGTGACAAACTTTTGCAGGTCGTTGGTCAGCCCATAATCGATCATAGTAATTTCCCGGGAAAAACCAGCCACCTCCATTTGATGCGCCGCAATGTAGGCGGTCAGCTTCTCATATTGCTCCGGTGCTTGAGCGTGGCTGCCCCGGAAGCGAATCCGAACACACAATGCCTGCGGCAACTGCTGCACCTCCCCATTATAGTTGTCCTCCTCATCCAGCACCAAAAAGATACCGTCGTAGGGCGTGTATCTTCCCTGCCGCAAATGATCCCCTGAAAGACTGACCCCTACCTTGCCCAGGAAAACCACCGCCTCCGCTTCGGAACTGTCCAGCTTGCGGATCCAAGTCTCCATATCCAAGTAGCCCTCTATCTTCATGCTACTTTCCATCCACACAATGCGGCAGGCTGGTGTTTCTACCAGCTCCACCGTATCCAGGGGGCAGGTTTGTGCGGTGTGCAGCTGCTGCAGGCGATTTTCTATTTTGCGTTCAATACGCCGCAGCTCCTGCTGTTTGCGGATAACTACATCTCTTTGCAGGCTCAACTTTTCCTCCATGCGCTCCACATCCCGGTCCCGCAGAAAATCCGCGATCTCCGGCAGCGGCATATCCAGTGCCCGCAGATAGCGTATGGTGTTCAGCACCTCAAATTGCCGCGTGCTGTAATAGCGGTACCCTGTTTGGGGGTCTACCCGCTCCGGCTGCAGCAGGCCGGCGGCCTCATAATGACGCAGGCTGCTGACACTCAGGTGAAAAAGCTTTGCCACATCCCCGATGGAAAACAGTTTGATCGGCTCCATAGATTACCTCCCGGTACAGGCCGCCCGCTCACGGCGGGTGATGATAAGATAAGTGGTGACACATATCAGCACAGAAAGCAGCGACCCTGCTGCCGTGGCCAGACCCATTGGATACAGCGTATCTGCAAAATGGGTAGAGGTATAATAAACCCCCGGAATACGCACCAGCGTAATGGCCAGAATATTATGCAGGAAGGATAGTCCAGAACGCCCACAGGCGCAGAAATACCCACTGAAGCTGAAATGAATCCCCGCAAACAGGCAGTCCCACACATAGCCGCGCAGATACTGTCCTCCCAGCCGTATCACCTCCAGGCCATCCGCCTGGGCCGCATCGGTAAAGAGCGCAACCACCGGTTCCGCAAAAAATTGCATCAGCAGGACGATAACCGCGCCAAACCCGGCCGTAATAAGAATAGCATAACCCAGCGTGGCGCGGGCCCGCTCCGGCTTCTTTGCGCCAATATTCTGTGCCCCTAATGCCGATACGGTGGAAAGCATGGAGGACGGCACCAAAAACAAAAAGCTGATGATCTTTTCCACGATACCAACTGCCGCAGCATCATTCAGGCCACGGCGGTTGGCAATAATGGTGATAATAATAAACGCCACCTGGATCAGGCCATCCTGCAGGGCAATGGGCACACCGATCCGGAGAAGTTCCCCCATCACCGCGCGCTGTGGCTTCAAATCTGCACGAACAGGGGTAATCCCCGCTTTTTGCCGCAGGATAACGACCAACGCCACCGCCACGCTGACCGCCTGGGATAGGGTCGTTCCCAGCGCCGCACCAATGGGTCCCAGGCGCATCACCCCCATAAAGAGATAATCCAGACCGATATTGGCCACACAGGCCACCAGGATGAAATACATCGGACTTTTGCTATCGCCCATGCCGCGCAGGATGGAGCTGATGATATTATATGCTGTGATAAACGGAATCCCGATAAAGCAAACCGTCAAGTAATCCACCGTGCCGCCCACTGCCTGGGCCGGGGTGGACATCACCGTGACGATATCCCGCCGCAGCCATAGCAGAGCTATGGTAAGCAGCACCGAAAGTCCCATAAACAGCGTGATGGTATTGCCAATGCAGGCAGCCGCGCGCCTACGGTCTCCGCCGCCCACAGCCCGCCCTATGCTGACCGTAGCCCCCATCGCAAGCCCAACGATCATGACCGTGAGCATATGCATCACCTGCGAGCCGATGGACACCGCGGTGGTACTGGCAACATCCTCGTACTGGCCGATAATGAAGAGATCGGCCAAGCCATACAGGGTCTGCAAAAAGTAAGAAAGCAGATAAGGCAGTGAAAAAGCAATGATATTTTTGAATACGCTGCCGGTGGTCATGTTCTTTTCCATGTTCGTTCATCCCTTTGCTTTTGCTATATCTCATTATAAACTCTATATCTATTGTAGAGTCAATAGAGAATAACAAAAAAGCACCGGTTTTTCTTTCCGGTGCTCATTTTTATTGGATGCGTACCAGCAGAACCGTCTCTTCCCCACGGGAAGCCCGAAT
>CALERQ010000036.1 GCA_937907305.1 uncultured Clostridia bacterium
AAAGAAGAATGGCGATAAGATCAATGTCGAGGAGCTTTCCCGTCAGCTGGGCTGCAAGATCGTAGAGATCTCCGCCCTGAAGGGTACCGGTGTAATGGCTGCCGCCGAGGCCGCTATTGATGCCGCCAAGAATGGCAAGACCGTTCCGCAGCACACCTTCTCCGGCAGCGTGGAGCACGCCCTGGCGCACATTGAGGAAGCCGCCGTACATAACATGCCCGAGGAGCAGCAGCGCTGGTATGCCATCAAGATCTTTGAGCGCGATGATAAGGTGCTCTCCTCCCTGAATATCGATAAGGGCGTACTGGAACATATCGAAAACGACATCAAGGCTGTAGAGACCGAGATGGATGACGATGCTGAGTCCATTATCACCAATGAGAGATATGTTTACATCGGCGAGGTCATCAAGGCCTGCTATAAGAAAAAGAACCACGGCGGCCTTTCCACTTCCGATAAGATCGACCGCATTGTGACCAACCGCTGGCTGGGTTTGCCCATCTTCGCGGTCGTCATGTTCATTGTTTACTGGGTAGCCATGGTAGGCGTAGGCGCCCCCGCTACCGATTGGGCCAACGACGGCCTGTTCGGTGATGGCTGGCACCTGCTGGGCATTGATGGCGGTTATGGCGATCTTGCCGAGGAATACGGCGAGGCTTCCCTGATCGTAGACGGCTATGATGCCTACATCGAAGAAAACGGTTCTCTGGCGGCGGATGGCACCTTTACCTACGAGGTAGAGGATGAGGAGACGCTGGCTGTTTCCACCGAGACCGCTACACTGGCTGACTATGAGGCCGCTAAGGCGACCCTCGATGAGATCGGCGATGAGCCCGATCCCGCTGATTACGGCGTATGGGTGCCCGGCATTCCTGTGCTGGTTGGTAATGCCCTGGAAGCTGCCGGTACTGCCGATTGGCTCTCCGGCCTGATCCTGGATGGTATCGTAGCCGGTGTCGGCGCCGTTCTGGGCTTCGTTCCCCAGATGCTGGTTCTGTTCCTGATGCTGGCCTTCCTGGAGGCCTGCGGCTACATGGCCCGTATCGCTTTCGTACTGGACCGTATCTTCCGTAAGTTCGGTCTTTCCGGTAAATCCTTCATCCCCATGCTCATCGGTACCGGCTGTGGTATCCCCGGCATTATGGCTTCCCGTACCATCGAGAATGAGCGTGATCGCCGTATGACCATCATGACCACCACCTTTATCCCCTGCGGCGCCAAGGTTCCCTTCATCGGCATGATCGCCGGTGCTCTGTTCGGCGGCAGCGCCTGGGTTTCCACCTCCGCTTACTTCATCGGCATGGCTGCAATCATCATTTCCGGCATCATGCTGAAGAAGACCA
>CALERQ010000037.1 GCA_937907305.1 uncultured Clostridia bacterium
TGCGGCAAACAGGCCCTGACCATCTGCATGGGGTTTGGCTGCAATGCCGCCGGGGTGGTAGGCTGCCGCATCATTGATTCGCCGCGGGAACGGCTGCTGGCCATCCTGACCAACAGCTTTGTGCCCTGTAACGGGCGGTTCCCCACACTGGTCAATCTCATCCTGCTCTTTTTTGTGGGGACGGCGGCGGGACTGGGGCAATCGGTTCTTTCGGCACTGCTGCTGACCGGGTTTATCCTGCTGGGGGTGGCAGCCACCTTTGGGGTGACCGGGCTGCTTTCCCGGACGGTGCTGCGGGGGCTGCCGTCCTCCTTTACGCTGGAGCTGCCGCCCTACCGGCGGCCCCAGTGGGGGCAGGTCATCGTCCGCTCGGTCTTTGACCGGACGCTGTTTGTGCTGGGGCGGGCGGTAAAGGCGGCGGCCCCGGCCGGGCTGCTGCTGTGGCTCATGGCGAACCTGACCATTGGGGGAAGCAGCATTCTGGCGCACTGTGCCGGTTTTTTGGAGCCGGTGGGGCGGACCCTGGGGATGGATGGGGTCATTCTGCTGGCGTTTCTCCTGGGGCTGCCGGCCAATGAGATCGTGGTGCCCATCATGCTGATGGGGTATCTTTCCCAAGGGGTATTGCAGCAGCCGGAGGGACTGGCGCAGATGCAGGGGGTCTTTTTGGCAAACGGGTGGACGCCGGTGACGGCCCTGTGCGTGATGCTCTTTATGCTGATGCACTGGCCCTGCGCCACCACACTGATGACCATACGCAAAGAAACCGGCAGCCTGAAATGGACGCTGCTGGCGGCGGTGCCGCCCACCCTGTGCGGGGCCGCGGCCTGCCTGCTGGTGAATGGGCTGTACCAACTGGCGGCATGAGAAAACGGCCCATCCCAGGGCGGGGTGGGCCGCTGAACGGCTGATCAGGATTTATTACAGGTCGGCCTTGGTTTTGCCGTAGCGGGTCATCAAAAGCTCCGCCAGAATGGAAACGGCGATCTCCTCCGGGGTCTCTCCGCCCAGGGAAAGCCCGATGGGGGCATGGACGGCCTCCAGCTGCGCCGGAGTGATACCCTGCGCGAGCAGCTTTTCCTGGATGGCGGCGATTTTGCGGCGGCTGCCGATCATGCCGGTATAGGCGGCATCCCGGTGGCGGAGCACCCCACCCAGGGCTTCGCCATCGGTGGCGTGGCTGAAGGTAGCCACCACATAATAGGCGCCGGCAGGTAGGGGCACTTCGGCCAAGGCGGGGCCGAAATTCTCCAAAGGAATGAAGCGATCGGCAGCGGCAATGGCGGAGCCGATCTGATCCTCACCGCGGGTATCCAGCAGGGTGGTGGCAAAGCCCGCCAGCCGGGCCGCCCGCAAAAGGGCCAATCCCACATGGCCGCCCCCGACCATAACGAGATGGGGACGGGTGCCGCGGCAGCTTTCGATAAAGACGGTGATGGAGCCGCCGCAGGCCTTTCCTTCGGCGGAAAGCGGGGAATCCAGTTCATAATGGCGGACAGCGTTTTTGCCCTCCGCCAGCAGGGAGAGGGCATCCCGGCGGGCCAGCTGTTCCCCGGCCCCGCCGCCGATGGTGCCGAAGATGGTATCCGCCGAAAGGACCAGCATTTTGCCCTCGGTGCGGGCCGTTCCGGCCGATTCCACCAAAGTGACGGCGGCATAGGGGATGCCGGTTTCCAGCAGCTCGGCTTCCTTTTGGGCAAGCTCCAGACGATCCATGAAAGGGACCTCCTTTACAGTGCGTGCTCCACATGCTCGATGATGAGCTGCATGAAGCCCTTCATCTGCGGGGTGAGCCATTTATTCTTGTGGTAGATAACATGCTGATACATGTTGGATTTGAATTCCGGCACCCGGAAAGGGACCAGCTCGCCGGATTTGAGGTACTCCGAGGCGACATACATGGGCAGGACAGAATAGCCGATATTTTCCCGCACCATGCGGGCCACGATCTCGGTGCTGCCGATCTCCAAAATGGGAGCGACGACCAGGTTGTGCTCCGCCAGCAGGCGTTCAAAGGGGATGCGGTAGCTTTCCCCGGCCTCGGTGAGGACGCAGGGGTAGGTGACCAACTCCCGCAGGGGGATGGGCTCGCCGCGGGCGGCCAGCCGGGACTGAGGGGAAGTGACAAAGACGGTTTCTTCCGGGCGGCACAGTGGGATCTCCCAATCGGGGCTGTACTGCTTTTCATCCACAAAGTAGATGAAATCGACATCGTTGCGGCGCATCATTTCCAGCAGACCATCCGCCGTGGAGGTGCGGACAACGACATTGACCCGGGGGAACTGCCGGTGGAACTCGGCAATGAGCCGCCAAACCACCGAAGCGCCCAGGGATTCCATGGTGCCGAGCCGCAGGGTGCCCTCCGGCTCCGGGGCGGTGCGAACGGCATCCCTGGCGCGTTCCGCGGCCTTGATGATCTCCCCGGCCTGCTGCAGGAAGGCCTGTCCGGGGGCGGTGAGATTGACCGAACGGCCGATGCGCTCGAACAGCGGGACACCGAGTTCGGTTTCCAGCTGGCGGATCTGCACGGTGACGGCAGATTGGGAATAGCCCAGTTCCTGCGCGGCGTGGGTAAAGTTTTGCAGCTCCGCCACCCGCAGAAAGGTGGTAATATTGCGAAGTTCCATTTGCTCTGCCCTCCCTATATTGGAAATTACCGTATTATCATAACAAATTTTTATTGTGCGGTCAAGAAAAGATAATGAAATTGAGGAATTGTATTTAATCTATCCTGCACCTGCAAAAAACAAAAAAGCCGCCGAAAGGCGACTTTCTTGAATGGTGCACCATCAGGGACTCGAACCCGGGGCCCGCTGATTAAGAGTCAGCTGCTC
>CALERQ010000038.1 GCA_937907305.1 uncultured Clostridia bacterium
TAGGGCGGAGCCCTGAATGACTTTTGCCTACTTTTCTTCATAGAAAAGTAGGGCCTCGGCGGCGAGCCGTACAGATTATGCCTTTGCAAAAGACTCCGCCCCGCCGACAGGCGAGATAAAACTTTATACCGGCAATCCCTCCGTCACGGCTGCGCCGTGCCACCTCCCTTTACACAAGGGAGGCTTTTGGTTGGTGCGACGCCGAAGGCGAGATAGAACCGTTTCCATTAATGTCAACCCCTCAGTCACGGCTGCGCCGTGCCAGCTCCCCTTACACAGGGGAGCCTTTGGGTCGGTGCGGCGCCACATCCCTTACACAGGGGAGCCTTTTGGTCGGTGAGAATGGGAGAATGGAAAGGAGTGTGCGGCGATGGCCCGTTTTGCCCCGAAGAATGTCCTGCCGGCGTTTGGCGGGTTGCTGGGTGCTGCTTTGCTGATCGGCTATGCCCCTGCTGCCGCTGCCGGGGCCATACAGGGCCTTTCCGCCTGCGGAAAAATTATCCTGCCGGCGGTGTTCCCGTTTTTGGCGGTTTCGGTGTTCCTGGCGGGGGCGCCCGGGGGCGCGGGGTTGGCTGCGCTCCTTTCCGGAGTGATGCGATACTGTTTCCGGCTGCCCGCGGCGGCGGCGCCCGCCCTGCTGATGAGCTGGATCGGGGGGTATCCCGCCGGGGCCAAAACGCTGGCGGAGCTGCGGCGGCAAGGAGGCCTTACCGCGCGGGAAGCGGAGGAAGCGGCCCCGGTGCTGATCTACAGCGGGCCGGCCTATATGGCCGGGGTGGTGGGCGGCCGCATTTTCGGCTCCACGGCGGTGGGGATTTTTCTGTTCCTGTGCCAGCTGGCAGCGGGGCTGCTGCTGGGGCGGCTGCTTGCCTGGGGCCGGCCGCTGCCACCCAAAGGGAGCCGATCGCGGTCTTCTCCCAAAACGGAACCGGCCGCGGTGCTGCTGGTGCGGTCAGTGGGCTCGGCGGCTTCCTCTGCAGTGAATATCTGCGCCTTTGTGGTGCTGCTTTCGGCCTTCGCGGCGGTTTTTTCCGCCTGCGGGCTGTTCCCCCTGCTGGAGAGGGGACTGGCGTTTCTTACGCGCGGGGGAATAGCCGGGGAGACGGCCCACTGCTTTTTCACCGGCCTTCTGGAGATCTGCGCGGGCTCGGCGCTGGCGGCGGAGCTGCCCCCCGCCGAGGCGGCCAGGATCCTGCCGTTTCTGCTCTCCTTTGGGGGGCTTTCGGTTTGCTGTCAGGTGACGGCCTGCTTTGGGGAGGAGCCGCTGCTCTGGGGGCGACTGCTGTGGGGGCGGCTGCTGCATGGGCTTTTTACCGCTCTTTTGGCGGCGCCGTGGCTGAAAAGGGCGGTGCTCCCGGCCATGGTGGGAGCGGCTGTGCCGGCTTTTTCCACCGGGCGGATGCTGTGGGGCAGCGGGGCGATGGTGCTGCTGTGCCTGCTGCTGGCCGCCCGCTGGGAGCGGGGGATGGCGGCAGAGGGATGAAACTGCGGGGGCGGCCGGAGGCCGCCGCAGGGCCGCAAAGCCGGGCGGGGAGAGGAAGCTTTTGGTCTGCTGGAAAGGGCGGGGGTGAGGCCCGCAGGGCCGGGGGGCGGAGCCCCTCGTGGGCGGCCGGAGGCCGCCGGGGCCGCCCGGAGGGCGGCCCTACCTGCGGGCCGGATCCCGCGGCGGGCAGGGGCTGGCCGAGGAGGCGAGGGCGGGCCGGTCGATGCTGAGATGTGCCGGGGACAGGGAATTGTTACCGGAAAGTAAATTCGGTGCCGGGGCGGTTCCCAGGCGGGAAAAGGTGTGGTATAATGGGGTCGAAAAATGCGGGGGCAGCCGATGCTGCTGCCCGGCCTGGAGCCAAAGCGGAAAGCATTCTGCAAAGGCACGGATTTTTGCCCCGGCCCGATGCTGGAGGGAGAGAAATGGGGCGCAAAAAGGGAGGAAGCAGCGTATGAGCAGCAAATTTTTTGACCGGGAGATAGCCCCGGCCTGCCGGTATTGTGCCATTGGGACGCCCAATGTGGACCAGGATTTTGTGCTGTGCCCCAAGCGGGGAGTGATGGCGGCGGAGGATCACTGCTCCGCCTTCCGGTACGATCCGCTGCGGCGGGAGATCCGCCGGGCCCCGAAAATTGCCGCCGGAGATTACCGGCCGGAGGACTTTGAGCTGTAAGTGACGCCCAAGGGAGGAAACCAAAATGAAGCAGAAAACCGGAAAACTGACCGTAATTACCGTGCTGCTGCTCACCGTGTGCATCGCGGCTGGAGCCATGGGCCTGCCCCGGCTTTTGGGAGAGAGCATTTCCATCCCGGAGGCGGCGGAGCCGGCCCTGCCCGGCACTGCGCTGTGGGTGGGGATGGACGAGCTGCCGCTGGAAATTTCCAGGGTGGAAAGCCTGGAGGATGCCCTGGATGCCACCGAACCCCCGAAGCTTTCCGCGCGGGAGCGGGAGAAGGCCGAAAAGGAAGCGCTGCGGCAGCTGCTTATCTTCGCGCGGGAGAACCGCATAGAGACGCTGTACTGGCAGATAGCGGACGAGGAGGATTACTCCCGGCTGGAGCTGCTGTGTAAGGCCGCCGATGGCAGCCCGGCTATCTGGGCGGCGGTAACGGGGGACTATGCCCCCGCCAAAAAGCTGAAATACGAACCGGCGGGGCTGGGCCTGTGGGGGGACGGCCTGACGGCGGAGGAACTGGGGAATAAGCTTTCCAGGCTGGGGGAGAGCGGCCTGCCGCTGGCCCTGCGCTGGAACGCCGAGCTGGCCGGGGAAGAGCTGACTGACCTGGTACAGAAAAATAACCTGACCCGCCTGCTGCCGGTGCTGCCGGAGGTGGCCGGCCGGGAGTACATGGCCCGGTGCGAGAGCTGGCAGAACGCCGGCGCCGAGGTGACCCCGGTGGTGACGGCGCTGCAAAGCGGCGTGACCGGCAGCCAGCTGTTCTACAACGCGAGGAACGGCAAGGCCGCGGGCTTTGTGCTGGCGAACTACGGCGAAATAAGCGACAATACCGCGGCCCGCGGCCTGCTGCTGAGCTACACCGACGCGGCCCAGACCCGGCCGCTGACCGCTGTTTCTCTGGAATACGCGAAGGAGCTGCACATAGGCTACCCGGCCAATAACGCGCTGGTTTATACGGCGCAGGTCTTTATTATGGGGACCAGCGACCCCGAAAAGCCGCTGACGATGGACGGCAAGGAGGTGGAGCGCACCGGAGAGGGCGGCTGCTTTGGCGTTTCGGTGAGCCTGGCCTACGGGAAAAACTACTTCACCTTCCGCAATGGGGAGGACAGCCTGACCCTGACCATCCGCCGCGGCAGCGGCACCGGGGACGGCACCACCTCCACCCTGACCTCCCGGTTCCCGACCAGTGACGCCGCCGTTTGGGCCGGGCAGGAGCTGACCTTCCGGTGTGTGGCCCCCAGCGGCAGCAAGGTGACCGCGGTCATCCATGGACAGACCGTGACGATGCAGCAGACGGCGGCGACCGCCAAGAACGGCATTGCCGCCACCTACAAGGGGACCTACCGGGTGCCGGCCGACCTGCCCGAAGGGGAGCTGCAGGACTGGGGCCCGATCAAGTACACCATGGTGTGGGGCGGCAAGACCACGAGCTATGAATCGGCCGGGCGGTTGTACGCCGCAGGGAAAAATACCACCCCGGCGGTGCTGGCCAATACCGAGAATGTGAGCCTTTTGACCGACTATACCGATGACAGCACCTTTATCGCGACCTACCACCGCGGGGCGAAGATCCCGATGGTGAGCTGCTTCCAGTATAACGGCACTATCTTCTACGAGGTGGCGGGGGGCTATATCAGCAGCGACCGGGCCACGGTGGCCCCGACCCCGGCGGAGGAGACAGCGATCGGCGCGGCTTCCTCGGTGACCGAGGGGCGGCTGACGACCATCACGCTGCCCTGCGGCAGTTACCCGGCGGCTTCCGCGAAGCGCGAGAGGGCGCTGCTGACCATCTACCTGGAGAACACCGCCCTGCCGGAAAGCACCGAAGGCATAACCGCGCCGATGGTGACGGAGGCCCGCTGGGAGGCGGCCGAAGGCGGCGTGAACCTGCTGCTGACGCTGAACGAGGAAAGCTACTGGGGGTATGACCTGCAGTATACCGAGGAGGGCGACCTGCTGCTGAGCCTGAAGGAGCCGCCGAAGCTGAGCGCGACTCCCGGTAAGCCGCTGGAGGGCATCACGGTGATGGTGGACCCCGGCCACGGCAACAAGGACTGCGGCGCCTACGGCGCGGCGGGGCTTTACGGGCCGGCGGAGGCGGAGCTGAACCTGGCGGTGAGCCTGGCGGTGCGCGACCGGCTGGAGCAGATGGGTGCGACGGTCATAATGACGAGAGAGACTGACGACCGGGAGACGCCGAAGATCGTGCTGGATGAGCGGGTACGCATGGCGGTGGACGCGAAGCCGGACTTTTTCCTTTCCATCCACCACAACAGCACCGGGCTGACCAGGTATGTTTCCGCCGACTGGACGGTGAGCTATTACTGCGAGGACGACAGCGAGACCTACGCGGCCAACCTGGCGGCGGCAGTGACCGGCGCGACCGACCGTGACACCGACGGCGAGGAATGGGGCTACTACTATGTGACCCGGCTGGGCTTCTGCCCGGCGGTGCTGTTTGAGGTGGGGTTCATCCCCAACCCGGAGCAGTATGAGGCCTGTGCCGACTGGGAGACCATCTGCGAGACGGCCAGCGGCCTGGCGGAGGGACTGCTGCAAAGCGTGCCGCGGTAAGCCAAAGGAAAAATGGGCGGCGCACCCGGCGAGGGTGCGCCGCTTTGGGATAAGCAGGAGCCGGGGGAAAGGACGGGCCGCAGGCCCGGCGGCGGAGCCGCCGAAACGGGCGGAAGCCCGTTTGCCCGCCCGGAGGGCGGGCGGCCTGCTGCCCGATGCCTGGATTTTGCAGGGAGTGGACGAGGACGGAAAGGGGGGATGTGCCGTGCGCAGAGAGCTGTGGGCGGATGGGACCGACCTGAGCTATGAGTGGCAGAAAAAGCGGGTAAAGAACCTGAACCTGCGGGTGCAGCCGGATGGGAGCATCCATGTTTCGACGGCGGGGTGGGTGCCCGCGGCAGCGGTGGATGAATTTGTGCGGAGCCATGCCGGAATGATAGAAAAAGCCCGGCAGCGCTGGCAGAACGAGCGTCCACAGGAAGCCCTAACGGTGGAGAATGGAGCGAAACTGCCCTGCCTGGGCCGGGAGATGGAGCTGGTGCTGCGGCGGGGTAGCCCAAAAGGTGCGGAGCTGCGGGGCAATCAATTGGTGCTGACGCTGCCCGACCCGGCCGACCAAAAGGCGGTGGAACGGCTCCTGGCGGGGTGGTGGAAGAAAACCTGCGGGGAGCTTTTTGCGGCGGTGCTGGAGCAGTGGTACCCCCGATTTGCCCGGTGGAGCATCCCCAGGCCGACGCTGCGCACCCGGCGGATGACCAGCCGGTGGGGGAGCTGTCAGCCGGCCACGGCGGTCATTACGATGAATGAGCGGCTGCTGCACGCCCCCATGGAATGCACCGAGTACATCATGGTGCATGAGCTGGCGCATCTGGTGCGGGCGGATCATTCCCCGGCGTTTCACGCGGTGGTGACCGAAGTGATGCCGGACTGGAAGGAGCGCAAAAAGCGGCTGCGGGAGGCGAAGATCCCGTTATAGGTTGGACAAAACGGTAAAATTATACGAACTGTATTACAGGAGGGAAAATGGCGAGGCATGAATTTGGCGTGATGCCGCTGGCCCCGGAGGCGGGACGGCGGTATGAGGAATATGAGCCGGGGAAATACCATTGCATCCCGGTGGGGGATGAGGAGATAGAGCGGCTGCTGCCCGAAACGCTGGGACTGCCGATGTACTGGCACACGGTGGACCGCCCGGGCAGAGGGCTGTGCTATACCGGCATTACACTGATACCGCCGGAGACGCTGCCGGGACTGCGAGAAGCGGTGACCCGGCAGGGTGACATGGCAGAGCTGGCGGCGCTGCTGCGGCGGGCCGAGCGGGAAAACAGGTGGGTGATCCACTACGGGATATAGACAGCATGGAAAAAGCACCCGGAGGGGTGCTTTTTTGGTGGGGGAGGCAGGGGGAAATAAAGTGGGCTTTTGACCACAAGTGGAAATTTGCACAAAATTTAGCTTTCTTTTGGGTTTAGGATATGATATAATATGTAAAAAAAGTTTACGGAGGAAATAATGATGAAGAGAGTATTGAGCATACTTCTTATTAGTCAACCTCGAATAAAGAATGACGGCTTATGCTTCGATATATCCGACGAAAT